>JAGXAX010000026.1 GCA_018971405.1 Alphaproteobacteria bacterium
TCCGCTCTCCGACATCGCGGCGGAGAACATCGCCAAAATCCGCGACCGCCAGTCGCGCGGCAAGATCAGGGGCGGCGGAGATTACCGCTGAATTTTTGAGATTTCGGGTTTTTAAGGCTGCGGCGGGCGCGGGCGTTTTGTCCGCGACCTGCTCGACGTCAGCGGGATGTTGAAGAGGATGTCCTCGCGGGTATGCCGTTCTTCCGCTTCCTTGAGACGCGCGCGGACGTCATCCCAGTAGACGCCCTGCGTGCTGAAGGAGCGTCCGTCCATGTCCGTCCGCCCGTCGAGGTAGCCGTCGAGGATTTTCTTGCAGATTCTGAAGGTGTAGGGGTCGTTCTTCGGGTCAAGCGCGATGCGCGCCAGCGCCTTCAGCCATTTGTTCGCATCCGGCTCGTCATCGTAGATCATCTGCACGGGCTTGAGCTTTTTGAAGATGCTGTTCACGACCGACGCGGGCGGCGTGTAGGCCACGGCGAAGCGGCGGGCGAGCTCCGCCGTCTGTTGCGGATCGAGGCTGGCGAAATCGATGACGTCGCGGCGCTTGAGGATCTCCTCCAGCATCAGGGTCGAGAAATGGACGGTGTCGCCGTTGAGCGTCAGTGCGCCGGCGCGCGCCCACGGGTCGACGATGGCGCTCTTGTGCGCGCTCTTCGTGCCGTACCGCTGGTAATGGCGGATGAGCGCGTAGGCGTCGGCGACGGCTTCGCGGATGGAGGATTTGTATTGCTCGTTCTCGCCCGCCAGCGGCGGGTCTTTGACGACGAGGTGGGCGAGTTCGTGGTCGAGGACGAACAGGATGTCCTTCTCGGCCTTCTTTGGGAGCGCCCCGATCTCGTTTTCATTCACCGGTTCGTCGTACATGATGAAAAGGAGCCTGAGACGGTTGTCGGTTTCGGCATAGGTCTGGCGGTTTTTGTCCTGCGTGCGTTTTTTCAGGAAAGCGTCGACGGAGGCCTGCGACCGCCGCGACTGCCGCGCCAGCCTCTCGCGGCCATAGGTCGTGCTCTCGTTCGTGTCGTGGATCAGCAGCCTGCCTTTGGCTTCGGGGAAATGGGCGATCGTGTCGCGGGCGAACTGGTTGAAAACGTCGCTGAGTGATTTCGGCTTGCGTTCATTTCGTCGCGCGGCAGCGGCCATTCGGCAAAATCCCCCTTTGCTGGATTAAGTTTCATCCATTTCAAAAGCATGGTCAAGGCAAACATCGCTGCACCTTCTGGAAATTAGGTGATTTCTGGTGTTGTGACGACGTTCCCGAATATTTATAGTCGTGGCATGAAAAAGATTGAAAAAATCCTGATCGCCAACAGGGGCGAAATCGCCTGCCGCGTCATGAGGACCTGCCGCATGCTCGGCATCGCCACCGTGGCGGTTTATTCCGAGGCCGATGCGGCCGCGTTGCACGTGGAGATGGCGGATGAAGCCGTGTTGATCGGCCCTGCGCCGGCACGCGAAAGTTATCTCGATACGGCGAAAATTCTTGCGGCGGCGCAGCAAACGGGCGCCGACGCCATCCATCCGGGCTACGGCTTTTTGTCGGAAAACGCGGGGTTTGCCGAAGCCGTCGTCAAGGCCGGACTGGTCTTCATCGGCCCGCCGGCCTCGGCCATCCGCGCGATGGGCGGCAAGTCGGAATCCAAGATGCTGATGGAAAAAGCCAAAGTGCCGCTGGTGCCGGGCTATCACGGCGAGAAGCAGGATGAAAAGCTGCTCAAGGCCGAGGCGGAGAAGATCGGCTATCCGGTTCTGATCAAGGCCTCCGCGGGCGGCGGCGGCAAGGGCATGCGCGTGGTTGAAAGCGCGAAAGAATTTTCCGAGGCGCTGGCGGGCGCGCAGCGCGAGGCGAAATCGTCATTCGGCAATGAAAAAGTCCTGATCGAGAAATACCTCGTAAATCCGCGCCACGTCGAGATTCAGGTTTTTGCCGATCAAAAGGGCAACGCGGTTTATCTGTTTGAGCGCGATTGCTCCGTGCAGCGGCGGCACCAGAAGGTGCTGGAAGAAGCGCCCGCGCCGGGTTTGTCGCAAGCCACGCGCGAGAAGATGGGCAAGGCAGCTGTCGCGGCGGCGCTGGCGATCGATTACGTCGGCGCGGGAACTGTGGAGTTCCTGCTCGACGCAAAAGAGAATTTCTACTTCATGGAAATGAACACGCGCCTGCAGGTCGAGCATCCGGTGACGGAGATGATCACGGGGCTGGATCTGGTCGAATGGCAGATCCGCGTGGCCGAGGGAGAAAAACTGCCGTTGGCACAGAAAGACCTGAAAATTAATGGCCATGCTTTCGAGGCGCGGCTTTATGCCGAGGATCCGTCGAGGGATTTTCTCCCCGGCGCGGGGCAGATCGGGTTTTTGCGTTATCCGATGGAGAGCGCCCAAGATGATCATCAAGTCGTGCGGGTGGACACGGGCGTGCGCGAGGCGCCGTTCGGCGACGGCGACGTGATTTCGATTTATTACGACCCGATGATCGCCAAAATCATCTCATGGGGCAAAGACCGAGCCGCGGCGTTGAAAAACATGCAGGACGCGCTCGACAATACCTATATCGCGGGGCCGAAGACGAATATCAATTTCTTGCGCGCGTTGACGAAGAACAAGGATTTCGCCGCGGGCAAGGTCAATACGCATTTCATCGCCGATCATCACGACGCGCTGCTGCCTGAAAAATCCGCGCCCGCGAACGAAACGCTGGCGCTGGCGGCGCTCGGCATATTGACGGAGCGCGGCGAGCGGATTTCGGATGATCCGTGGGGAGATCTTTCGTCGTGGCGCATCGGCGGCGGCGCGGCGGATACGTTTACATTTAAATCCGGCGAGAAAGAATATCCCATCGTGATTTCCTATCCGGATTTGCAAATCACTTTGCCTGACGGCGAAACGTTGCGGGCGGATTATGCCGGTTCGTCGTTCGACAGGGGCTTCGCGGCGCAGCTTGATGGCAAGAGATACGATGCGGTTGTTTACCGCGACGGCCTCCACGCGCATGTGATGTACGCCGGACACAACGAGGAACTGGTTTATCTCGACCCGCTGCACGCGGGCGAGGGGGATGAAGAAACATCGGGCAGGCTGACTGCGCCGATGCCGGGCAAGGTCGTCGCCGTGCGCGTCAAGGCGGGGGCGAAAGTCACCAAGGGGCAGGCGCTCGTCATCGTCGAGGCGATGAAGATGGAGCACACCATCACCGCGCCGGTTGACGGCGTCGTCGCGGCGGTTAACGCCAACGTCGGCGATCAGGTCAGCGAAAAACACGAACTCATCGCGCTGAAATGACCGCTTACCCCAAATCCGTCCGCATCGTCGAAGTCGGCCCGCGCGACGGGCTGCAGAACGAAAAGTCTAACGTTTCCGTGGAAATGCGGGTGAAGTTCATTGACATGCTGTCGGAAACGGGGCTGAAAACCATCGAGGCGGGGGCTTTCGTCTCGCCCAAATGGGTCCCGCAGATGGCGGACACGGACAAAGTCTATGCCGCGATCAATAAAAAATCCGGTGTGAGTTATCCCGTTCTGGTGCCGAACGAAAAGGGCATGGAGACCGCCGTGACCGCGGGCGTGAAGGAAATCGCCGTCTTCGCCGCCGCGTCGGAGAGCTTTAGTAAAAAGAACATCAACTGCACGATCGCGGAAAGCCTCGAACGCTTCAAGCCCGTCATGGCAGCCGCAAAGGAACACGGCGTCAAGGTGCGGGGTTACGTTTCCTGCGTGCTCGGCTGCCCTTATGAGGGCGAGATCGCGCCCGCCGCCGTCGCCAAGGTCGCCAGGGCGCTGTATGACATGGGCTGCTACGAAATTTCCCTCGGCGACACCATCGGCGCCGGAACGCCGCTCAAAACCCGTGCGATGCTGCAAGCGGTGAAGAAGAGCATTCCGGCCTCCGCGCTCGCCGTGCATTTCCACGACACCTACGGGCAGGCGCTTGCCAACCTTCTCGTCGCGCTCGAAGAAGGCATCGCCGTCATGGACAGTGCCGCCAGCGGCCTCGGCGGCTGCCCTTACGCGAAAGGCGCCTCCGGCAACGTCGCGACCGAAGATGTGCTTTATATGCTCGACGGCATGGGCATCGAAACCGGCGTGGATATCGCGAAAGTTGCCGCCGCCGGGCGTTTTATCGCCGAAACGCTGGGGCGCGCCTCCGCCTCCAAGGCCGCTCTGGCACTGGCCGCGAAATCTTGACAGAACGCGGCGAAGACTATAGCTTGTCACTCTCTGAAAAAAGGAATTTTTGAGATGAAAAACGAAATCCAGACAGCCGTGAGCGACATCAAGTCCTCGCTGGAGCTGTTGAGGAGGCATCTTTGACTGGGATCGCGCCCTCCATCGCCTCTCCGAACTGAACGCCCTCGCCGAAGACCCCAATCTCTGGAACGATCAGGAACGCGCCCAGAAAATCATGAAGGAGCGCACGCGCCTCGACGCGCAGATTTCCTCCGTAAAAGCGCTGCAGTCGGAAATGGACGACAACCTCGGCCTGCTGGAGCTGGGCGAGGCGGAAGACGACAAGTCCGTCGTCGCGGAAGCCGAAAAAAGCCTGCTGACCCTGAAAGACGAAGTCGCCAAACGCGGCATCGCCAGCCTGCTCTCCGGAGAGATGGATGGCAACGATGCCTACCTGCAAGTCAATGCCGGCGCGGGCGGCACGGAAAGCTGCGACTGGGCAAGCATGCTTTTCCGCATGTACATGCGATGGGCGGAACAGCGCGGCTTCAAGATTTCCCTGATGGACAAGCAGGACGGCGAAGTCGCCGGGCTCAAGAGCGCCATCCTTGAAGTCAGCGGCGAGAACGCCTATGGCTGGCTGAAGTCGGAATCCGGCGTGCACCGCCTCGTGCGCATCTCGCCGTTTGATTCCAACGCGCGGCGGCACACGAGTTTCGTTTCCGTCTCCGTGACGCCGGTGATCGACGAGAACATCGACATCAAGGTGGAAGACAAGGATTTGCGCGTTGATACCTACCGCTCGCAGGGCGCGGGCGGACAGCACGTCAACAAGACCGACAGCGCCGTGCGCATCACGCACCTGCCGACCGGCATCGTCGTCGCCTGCCAGAACCAGCGTTCCCAACACCAGAACCGCGCCGCGGCGATGAACATGCTGAAAGCGAAACTCTACGACCGCGAGATGCAGGCGCGGCAGGCGGAAAAAGACGCGGCCGAAAACGCCAAGACGGACATCGCCTGGGGCCACCAGATCCGCTCATACGTTCTGCAGCCGTACCAGATGGTGAAGGACTTGCGCACCGGCCATGAAACCTCGGACACGCAGGGTGTGCTCGACGGCGATCTCGACCCGTTCCTCGAAGCCTCTCTCGCGCAGAAGCTGGCGGACAAGGGCGGCGGCAAAAAAGTCGCCTACGAGGACATCGATTAGGGCTTCGGCGCGGGCGCGCGCAGGAGCTTCAGCACGTCCGCAGACGCGGCCATGATGACGCCTTTTTTCTCCATGGCGGCTTTCGCGCCGGAACCGCCGGTGTTCCAGTTGTCATTGCCCGCGAGGTCTTCGAGCAGGCAGACGTCATAGCCTTCCTTGCGCGCCGACAGGACTGTCCGCTTGACGCAGGCGGCCTGATTGAACCCGCAGACCAGAAGCAGCTTGCGCTTGTCGTTTTCGAGCGCTTTCTTGAGTCTGCCGCTCTCGAAGGCGGAGTCCGTGCTCTTGGCGAAGAGCTGGTCTTCCGACGCGGGCAGGAACTTGTAAAAGTCGATGTCGCGCCGCTCTTTTTCACCGGTTGTCGAATAATAAACGGCATAGACGGGAACGCCCGCCCTGCGAAATGCCGGCGCGATGGACTGGATGCGCTCGGACACGGCTTTCGTCTCCTTGTTACCGCGCGAGTACCAGGGGTCGCAGAACTCCCTTTGCACGTCGATGACGAGCAATATGGCCTGGCCGTCATATTTGAGGATCAGGCTTTCGAGATTTTTGGGGGCGAAGAACGCACGGGTTTTCCTGATGCGCTGCGCGAGACTTTTTTCTGGTGTGTTCATGGTGCGATTGTAATGTCTTATGTTAAAAATAAGGGAATCGCCGTAAGCGTATCTTATTTCATAATTCCATACAAGTGCATTGATTTATAATTTTACGCCGCTGTGGATGGCGGCGATCCCGCCGGACAGATTTATAACCTTTACAACGTCAAATCCTGCTTTTCTCATGCGGCGGGCGAGCTCTTCCTGTGGCGGGAACTGGCGGATGCTCTCGACGAGGTACTGATAGCTCTCATGGTCGTTCGCCACGGCCTCGCCGATCTTCGGGATGATGCGGAAGGAATATTCGTCATAGAGCTTGCGCAGGGCGGGATTGAGCACGCGGCTGAATTCGAGGCAGAAGAACCGCCCGCCGGGTTTCAGCACGCGGCAGGCTTCCTCGAGCGCGTCGTCGATCTTCGGCACGTTGCGCAGGCCGAAGGAGATCGTGTAAAGGTCGAAGCTGTTGTCGTCGAACGGCAGGGTTTCCGCATTGCCGACGACCCATGTGAAACCCTTGACGTAGCCGCGGTCGAGCGCGCGGTTCTTGCCGACTTCGAGCATGTCTTTGTTGATATCGCAGACGGTAATTTTCGCTTTTGGGCCGGCCTTTGCGCGATAACGGAACGCGATATCGCCCGTGCCTCCCGCGACGTCAAGCAGGGACTTGTCCGGGGAAGGCCGCAGCATCGAGACAAATCTATTTTTCCATAGCCTGTGAATTCCGCCCGACATCAGGTCGTTCATCAGGTCGTAGCGCGACGCAACGGACGAAAACACATCCTCCACCAGACGCGCTTTCTCTTCCGGTTTGACGGCCTTGTAGCCAAACCATTGGGATTCTTTATTTTTGTCTTTTGCCCGTGCTATCATTCTGTCGGGGAGTATAGGCTTTTCATGGCGTTTTACAAATATGTCTTTTTATAAGGCGGTCACGACAGTCGGGGGATATACGCTGGCCAGCCGCCTCATGGGTTTCGCCCGCGATATCCTGACCGCCAGCTTTCTCGGCGCGGGGCCGGTGGCGGACGCCTTTTTTATCGCGCTGAAATTGCCGAACTTCTTCCGCCGCATCACCGCCGAGGGCGCGTTCAGCGTCGCTTTCGTGCCGATGTTCTCGAAGATCGTGGTCGAGGAGGGCGAAGCGGAAGCCAAAACCTTCGCCGAGGAAGCGCAGGCGATGATGCTCGCCGCGCTGCTGCCGTTCACGGTGGTCTGCATGATCGCCATGCCGTGGCTGCTCTATGTGATCGCGCCGGGCGTGCATTGTTCCGCAGGCGATCCGCATTGCAGCCCCTTGCGCTTTCATCTCGCGGTGACGTTTTCGCGCATCACCTTTCCCTACATCCTGATGATGTCGCTGACGGCGCTGCTCGGCGGGGTGCTGAACTCGCTCCGGCGCTTCGCCGCCTTCGCCGCCGCGCCGATGTTTTTCAACGGCACGCTGATCGCCGCGCTGCTGTTTTTCGCGAAAAAATTCCCGACCGCGGGGCATGCGCTGGCGTGGGGCGTCGCGGCGGCGGGTGTGATCCAGTTCCTGTGGATGGCGGCCAACTGCCTGAAACATCGCATCGCGCCGCGTTTGCGCCGTCCAAAGCTCACGCCGCGCATCCGCAAACTGTTCCGTCTGATGTTGCCGGGCGCGATCGGCGCGGGCGCGACGCAGATCAACATCTTCATCGACATGATTCTGGCGTCGCTGCTGCCGGTCGGCTCGATTTCTTATCTCTACTACGCCGACAGGCTCTACCAGTTTCCGCTCGGCGTGATCGGCGTCGCTATCGGCACGGCGCTGCTGCCGATGCTCTCGCAGGCTCTGAAATCCGGCAAGAACGGCGAGGCGGTCAGGCTGCTGACCCGTGCCTTCGAAACGGGGCTGATGCTGACGCTGCCTGCGGCGCTCGGGCTGATAGTGCTGGCGGGGGAGATCATGTCCGTGCTGTTCCAGCGCGGCGCTTTCACGGCGGCGGACAGCGTGCAGTCCTCCCACGCGCTGATCGCCTACGCGAGCGGGCTGCCCGCCTTCGTGCTGGCCAAGGTCTTCAGCACGGCCTATTTCGCCCGCGAGGACACCGGCACGCCCGTCAAATTCGCCGTTTCCTGCGCCGTCATCAACACGCTGCTCGCGCTCGCGCTGATCGCGCCGCTCCGCCACGTCGGCATCGCGCTTGCCACCGCCGTCACGGCATGGATCAATCTCGCGCTGCTCGTGCACGGGCTGCACAAAAGGAGGCATCTCGACCTGCCCTCAAATTCTGTCAAACGCGCGGTTTTGATTTTCGCGGCGGGGCTGGTGATGGCGGCGGCGGTTTACGGGCTGGACACCCGTGTTTTGCATGTCATGGCGGGCGGGCTGGCGCATAAGGCGCTGGATTTGGCCGGTCTGATCGGCGCGGGGGGCGTCGTTTATTTCGGCTGCCTTTATCTTTTCGGTATTTTCAACGCGCAATCGGTAAAAGCCCTATTCCCAAAACGGAAAAAACAGGACACAATCAAGTCAGTCCAGAGGATGGAGGAAGAGGAATAATGCGGAAAACCATATTTTTCATGGCGGTTGCAGTCTGCACGCTGCTCGGCGCGGCGGCGGCGCGCGCCACGTCGGATTCCTTCGTGTGGAAGGACGGAACCTACGGTTACACCTTCTCTTTTCCCGACAGTTGGGGCATCCAGACGAAGGACACGCCCTATACGCGCATCCGCATCGCGGGGCCGATCAACGACGACCTTGCAACGTGCAGCATTCAGGCCAAAAAAGACGGCCGCCTGCAAATCTATCCCAAACGCCTCATGACGCAGGCGGTGGACGAGACGCTGGACCGCGCGTTCTGGCAGCGCCAGGTGGCGCAGCATGACGGCGCGGTCATCCGAAAATTCATCGCGCCCGCGAGCCTCGGCGGCCGCGGCGACGCGACGGCGATCAAGGAGACTTTCATCGAGGATACCGGTCACGGGCTTGTCAACATGTATGGCGAACAGATCGCCAGCATCTACGGCAACATGCGCTATGTCGTCGGCTGCTCGGCGAAGATCGACCAGTACAATAAATACGCGCCGGTCTTTGCGTCAATCATGGCTTCCATCGAGTTGTCGCCGCGCTACGCGCCGTTCGCCACCGGTTACTACCGTGATTTCCTCTCCGACCCGCAGCTTGCCCTGCCGCGCACCCAGCCGGGCACTATCAACGTGAAGAATTCCTATCAGGTACAGCAGCAGTAAGCCGGATGGCGTAACCGCGCGGGGTTAGGGGCGCGGGTTCTGTTTGCGGAACTGCGCGTTTTTTTCCGTCCGTTTGAGGATGACTTTCTTGTAATCCTTGTTTTCTGGCGCGCCGGGGAAATCGCGCCTGTCGGCGCATATGTCCGCCACGGTCAGGAACAAATCCGGCGCTTTCCCGATGCCTTTCATCAGGCGGAAGATGGCGCCGGTATCGACGTAATAGCAGTTGCCAAGGCAGCGCGCGCCTTCGTTCTGCACGGTATGGCCGGAGAAAAGGCGGTCGATGCCCTGAACGCCGGAACTATCGTTCCCCTCCACGCGATCGCGGCTCCAGAGCGCGGAAACGACGGTCGGCTTGTCGTCTTTCTCGATATTTTCCTTGAAGGTTTTCCAGTCCATTCCCGCCGGCACTTCCGCGTGGACGAAGCCGACGGTGCCGCAGTCCGACGGAACTTCAATGGCCATAGGAAGCGCGCTGAAAGCGGCGTGGATGGCGGACAGCGTCTCCTGCGGCTGCTTGAGTATCCAGCCCATGCCGTTGCCGTTATACTGGTTTCGCCGGATGGTTTCCGCGTCGTAACTGCCGTCGGGCTTGCAAAGCTTGAGGAACACGTCTTCATGATTGCCGCGCACGGCGTAAAACCACGGCTGCCCCAGAAAATCGAGACATTGCGGTGACTGTTGCCCGCGGTCGACCAGATCGCCGACGGAAATGAGCCGGTCTTTCTCCGGATCGAAGCGTGCCTGTTTGAGAGCTTTTTTAAGCACGGAATAAGCGCCGTGAATATCTCCGACCACGAAATCGCGGCCTTTCGTATTCTTCGGCAAAACCAGAACGTTAGCCATAGCCCGCTCCTTGTCGTGATTATCGGTTCATGCTAACGACCACGAAGAGCGGCGTCAACAAATAACGCAGGGGCTTCATGAAGCCGCCGATTCCTGCATCTCCGTCAGTTCCAGCCAGCGGGTTTCGGCTTCCTCCAGTTCCTCGCGCGCGTAACCGAGGCGGTGCGAAGCGTGGTGGAAGGCGTTTTTGTCTTTCGCGTAGAGGTCGCTGTCTTCGAGGATCGCTTCCAGCTCCGCGATCTCCTTTTCCAGCCGCGCGATGCTCTTCGGCAGGTTGTCCAGTTCATATTGCAGCTTGTAGGTGAGTTTCGCTCTGGTTTTGGGCGCGGCGGGTTTTTCTTCTTTTTTCGGCGCGGTTTTTTGTTCCGTTTTTTCCGTTTTCGGGGCGTTTCTTTCTTTCCGCGCCGTGATGTAGTCCGAATAGCCGCCGATATGGCCCTCTATGACGCTATTGCCCTCGAAGGCAAGGATTTTGGTGACGGTTTGATCAAGAAAGTCGCGGTCGTGCGAGACGACGAGCAGCGTGCCCATGTATT
>JAGXAX010000321.1 GCA_018971405.1 Alphaproteobacteria bacterium
CGCCGCTGCCGTGACCGAAGCCTTCCTGCAGGCGAAAAAACCCGCCGCCTTCGGCCGACGCGCCTTCGAAGTCAACGTCGTCCTGACCGACGATTCGAACGTCAAGACGCTCAACAAAAACTATCGCGGCAAAAACAGGCCGACCAACGTGCTGTCCTTCCCGCAGTTCAACCTGCAGAAATTCCGCCGCGCCGCGCTGGACATATTCCCGGCGAAGAGCGGCGTGCCGCTGGGCGATATCGTGCTGGCATTCCAGACGATCCGCGCCGAATGCCATGAACAGGAGAAGAGTCTGGAAAATCATGTGACCCACCTTATCGTCCATGGAACCTTGCACCTTTTGGGTTACGATCATATGCGAACGCGCGAGGCGGAAGCTATGGAAAAACTAGAGTGTGACATTCTGGCTTCTTTAGGGTATCCTGATCCCTATCATGAGAAGAGCCGCCTTAAGAAGATCAAGCACTGACGCCATGGAAGACGACGGCCCGCAGCATTCCCGCATTTCCGAGGAAGACGACAAAAGCCTGATGGACTGGGTGCGCCGTCTGCTGCCGATGCGCACCAGCAACGACGATTCTTTGCGCGAGGCGATCGAGGAACTGATCGAGGAAGAGGAGGACGCGCCGCACTCCGCCGTGGCGCGGCATGAGCGCAAGCTCATCTCCAACATCCTGCAGCTGCGCGACCTGCCGGTCTCCCGCGTCATGGTGCCGCGCGTCGACATCATGGCGATCGAGATCAGCGCGCCGCGCGAGGAGCTGATCAAAATGCTCGCCGAGCGGCCGCACAGCCGCATCCCCGTCTACAGGGGCGATCTCGACAACATCGTCGGCTTCGTCCACATCAAGGACATCGTCGCCCACATCGCCGACGGACATTCGTTCGAACTGAAAGACATTTTGCGCGACGTGCTGGTCGTCTCGCCGTCGATGCGCGTGCTCGACCTTCTGGTGCAGCTCCGCCAGTCGAAAGTTCACATCGCCTTCGTGGTGGACGAGTTCGGCGGCATCGACGGGCTGATCACCATCTCCGACCTGATCGAGGCCATCGTTGGCGAGATCGACGACGAATACGCCTTTGACATCGACCCGCAGCTGATCGAGCGGCCCGACCGCTCCGCCATCGCCGACGCGCGCTACGCCATCCGCGACTTCGAGGGAAAATACGGCAACATCTTCACCGAGGACGAGGAGGACGAGGACGTGGACACGCTGGGCGGCCTCGTCGCCGCCATCGCGGGCCATGTGCCGACCCGCGGCGAGATCATCCGCCACGCGGCATCGGGCATCGAGTTCGAGATCCTCGACGCCGACCCGCGCCGCGTCACGCGCGTGCGCATCCGCAACCTGCCGGAAAAGAAAACGGGAGAGCCATGACCGGGCAATTCATCCAGTACAAAGCCGAAAACGGCGTCGCCACGGTTGCCATGAACAGGCCCGACGTGCACAACGCCTTCAACGAGGAGGTCATCGCGGAGATGACGTCCGCGTTCGAAAAGGCGGGCGCGGACGGCTCCGCGCGCGCGGTCGTCCTGCGCGGCAACGGCAAGAGCTTCTCCGCGGGCGGCGACCTCAACTGGATGAAGCGCGTCGCAGGTTATTCTTTCGAGGAGAACGTGGCGGACGCCATGGGTCTCGGCACACTCCTGAAAACCATCAATACCTGCCCGAAGCCGACTCTCGCGCTCGTGCAGGGCAACGCCTTCGGCGGCGGCGTGGGGCTCACGGCCTGCTGTGACATCGCCATTGCCGAGGAGGGCACGCGCTTTTGCCTCTCCGAGGTGCGCATCGGCCTCATCCCCAGCATCATCGCGCCCTACGTGATCGCGGCGATCGGTGCGCGCCAGGCGCGGCGCTACTTCATGACGGCGGAGCGCTTTGACGCCGCAACCGCGCAGCGCCTCGGCCTCGTGCACGAAACCTGTCCGGAAGGCGGGCTTGACGCGGCGGCGGAAAAGATCCTCGCGGCGCTGCGCGATGGCGCGCCGGCGGCACAGGCGCGCGGCAAAAAAGTCATCCTCGACATTGCGGGGAAAAGGATCGACGACGCA
>JAGXAX010000322.1 GCA_018971405.1 Alphaproteobacteria bacterium
AGCAAGGGCGCCTATGCCGAGGTCAACGCCGCCGCCGCCGCCTATTTCGAGATGCCGCGCGCGCGCATGCTCGGCCGCACGCCCGCGGAGCTGTTCGAGGGCAAGGTCGCCGAGCAGATGGAGCACGCGTTCCGCAACTGCATCAAGACCCGCAAGACGACGACCTTCAACGTCCTGCCGCGCTTTCCCGGCGGCGTGAAGGTGCAGACGTTCATTTTGAACCCGCTGTTCGATTCCGCGGGCGCCGTCACCTACATCGAAGTGACGATCCGCCCCGACATGGCCGACAGCATGCACCTGCAGCACGAGCGCGACGACGCGCTGATGCTGATGACGGCGCTGTTCGACGCGAGCGGCATGAGCATCCTCGTGACCGACCATCACGGGCGCATCGTGCGCGTCAACGACATGTTCCTGAAAGATTACGGCTGGAAGCGCGAGGACCTTCTGGGAGAGGAGTTCCTCCTCGTCGTCCCGCCGGAAGACCGCACGCTGTCGCGCCGCCTGCACGCGGCCTTCATCGACCACGGGCGGCAGGGCTCGCGCGAGCTGCAGCTGGTGCGCAAGGACGGCAGCGTCGCGGACGTGATCATCACCACGGCGCTGCTGGAACTGAGCCAGAAGCGGCGCTTCATGGTCTCGGCCATCCGCGACGTGACGGAGCGCAAGCATTTGATGACTTCGATGCAGCGCGCCAAGGAGGAGGCGGACACGGCCAACCGCGCCAAATCGGCTTTTCTCGCCAATATGAGCCACGAGCTGCGCACGCCGCTCAACGCCATCATCGGCTTTTCGGAGCTGATGAAAAACCACCTTTTCGGCCCGCTCAACAACCCGAAATACGAAGAATACATGGAGGACATCCACTTCAGCTCGCGCCACCTGCTGGACATCATCAACGACGTGCTCGACATGTCGAAGATCGAGGCGGGGCGCGTAGAGCTGATCGAGAGCGAGGTGGCGATCAACGAGGTCCTCGATTCCGTCACGCGCATCATGAGCGACCGCGCGCACGCGCAATCCGTCGATCTCGATTTCAGGGTCGCGGAAGACCTGCCGCACATCAAGGCCGACCAGCGGCTGCTCCGCCAGATCCTCATCAACCTCGTCTCGAACGGCGTCAAGTTCTCGCCTTCGGGGAAAAGCGTCAGGGTGCGCGCCGCCGTCCTGCCCGACCATCACATGCGCATCTCCATCGCCGACGAAGGATGCGGCATCCCCGCCGACAAGATGAAAGTCGTGCTCGAACCCTTCGGGCAGGTCAACGATCCGCGCCACAGCGCAGGTCAGGGCACGGGCCTCGGCCTGCCGCTCGCCAAGGCGATGACGGAGCTGCACGGCGGCCGCCTGACGATGGAATCAAAAGAGGGCAGGGGCACCACCGTCTATATAGATTTTCCGCTGGAGCGGACGATGGCGTATGCGCCCGTCAGCGTGCTTTGAAGGATGACGGAAAGGCTGCCGACGGAGCTTCTGGTCGCGGGTTATCTCCGCCAGTGCGCGGCTAGGGCCATCCCGGTTTATATCGTGCATAAGGGCGCTCCGGCGGCGGGCACGGTGACGCTGCGCCTCGCTCTCCGCGATAAAAGCGTGAAAATCCTCAACCAGAGCCGCGATATGGACGGCAATTTGGGCTGGAACAACCCTTTTGACAGCGAGACCGTTGACGAAACCCGCGCCGATGCGTATATCCAGAAAGCCGTCGCGCGCGACCCCGACGTCTGGGTCATCGAGGTCGAGAGCGCGGACGGCAGGAATCCGTTTGAAGGAAAAATATTCTAAACCATGACGATGAACGATGAAATCCACCGCCGGCGCACCTTCGCCATCATCTCGCACCCCGACGCAGGCAAGACGACGCTGACGGAAAAGCTGCTGCTGTTCGGCGGCGCGATCCAGATGGCGGGAGCGGTCAAGGCACGACGCGACATGCGCATGGCGCGCTCCGACTGGATGAAAGTCGAGCAGGAGCGCGGCATTTCCGTCGCCTCCTCGGTCATGACGTTCGAATATGACGGCATCAAGTTCAACCTGCTCGACACGCCCGGCCACG
>JAGXAX010000323.1 GCA_018971405.1 Alphaproteobacteria bacterium
ACCTTGACACTCGTGACAGCTGCGATTTCCGCGCGAAAGACTGATCGAGCTCGGCGGCCATCCGCCGGAAGCCGCGCAGCCGCGGCGCAACGAGCCGAAACAGGGCTGAAAATGGCCGGAAACAGCTTGTTTCCCGCATAAAACTATACTAATTTGCGACCATGTCCCTGCCCGACGCCTTTAAGGATGAACTGCGCGCGCGCGTTCCCTTGTCCGACGTGATCGGCAAGCGGATGAAGCTGACCCGCGCCGGTCACGAATACAAAGGCTGCTGCCCTTTTCATAAGGAAAAAACCCCCTCCTTCACTGTCAATGACCAGAAGGGCTTCTACCACTGCTTCGGCTGCGGAGCGCACGGCGATTCCATCGGCTTTCTGATGAACCATGACAATATGAGTTTTATGGACGCGGTCGAGCAACTCGCCTCCCTCGCCGGCATGCAGGTGCCGAAGTCCAGCCCCGCCGACGAGCAGCGCTATAAACAGCAATCCCGCCTCTATGATCTGATGGAACTGGCGGCGAAACACTACGAGCAGCAGCTTCACGCCAAAGAAAACAAAAAAATCCTGCAATATCTGGTGGAACGCGGGTTATCCTTAGATATCATAAAAAGTTTCCGCCTTGGCTATGCGCCGGACGCGGAAGCGGAGGACTTGAAGAAAGCCCTGACCAAAGCAGGCTTCAAAGCGGACGACTTGACGGCGGCCGGATTGTTCAAGGACTCTTCAAGAAAACAAGGCGATGTCTATGCTTTCTTCAGAAACAGGATTATCTTTCCCGTGACCGACATTCAGGGGCGCACCGTCGCTTTCGGCGGGCGCGTGCTCCCGCCGTCGCACGGTGGCCCGGCGGACAAGTCGGCGCCGAAATATATCAACTCGCCGGAAACACCTATATTCCATAAAGGCAGAGGACTTTACGGCCTCTCCCGCGCGCGCAAGGCGCTCGGCGACGGCAAGGTCGCTGTGGTGGTCGAGGGCTACATGGACGTGATCGCGCTGGCACAGGCCGGATTCAAGGCGCCCGTCGCCCCGCTCGGCACCGCCCTCACCGAAGAGCAGATCGAAACCCTCTGGAAAGCCATGCCCGAAGGAAAGCGCACGCCCATTCTCTGCTTCGACGGCGACGCAGCGGGGCAGCGCGCCGCGCGCCGCGCGATGGAGCGCGTGCTGCCGCTGCTCAAGCCTGATCATTCCGTAAAATTCGCCTTCCTGCCGCAGGAGCACGACCCAGACAGCCTGATCAAAGCCGAGGGGCGTCCGGCGATGGAGCGCGTGCTCAAAAATACCATCAGCCTCTTCGACATGATCTGGCAGGACACCGCCCGGGGGCGCGACATGACACAGCCGGAGGTCAAGGCCGGTTTCCGCGCCGCGTTGGAGAAACACGCGCGGAACATTGCCGATCTTTCCGTGCAAAAGTTCTTTGTAAACGAAATAAAACAAAGGATTGACAGTCTTTTTTTAACTGAAAAACCATCTCCGGCGCGGCGCGGGAACAAGGCCTTCCACAAAGGCAAGCCCCTGGACATCGATACCCCCTACCGCCCGCACGGCCTCAAGGTGCCGCCGGTCAAGTCGCGGAAGAACCGCCAGCGCGACCGCGTATGCGTCCTGCTCGGCCTGATGATCAACTATCCGGCGCTCTATGCCGAGTTCGGCGAGAACCTCGGCATGATCCCCGTGGCGGACGCGGAACACGACGCGCTCCGGCAGGCGCTCTTTCGTCTGCTCGATACGCAGAATAATCTTGACTATCAGGCGGTTAAACAACATCTTAGAGAGCAGGGACACGGCGAAACGCTGGAGAGCATATTGAACGGGACATTACACCCCCTGAAACCGGGGCAGGCGCTGGACATCGCCCGTCAGGCATGGCAAGACGTGTGGGATATCGGTTTCAGAGACGCAAAAACGGCTTAAAACGGGATACGGAACATATGTGCCCCTGAAATCGTTCAGGGTCACGGCACTCATCAGGAGACACTCCGCGCATGGTCGCAAAGGCAAACGAAGAGATCGAAACCGAACAAGGCGAG
>JAGXAX010000027.1 GCA_018971405.1 Alphaproteobacteria bacterium
AACGATAAAAAACCCGCGCCGCGCCGGCGCCGCAAAGGCCCGCAAAAAGGATTATAGAAGATGAAAAAAGGAAAAACGCGGGCGACGCTCGTCATCCTGCGCCACGGCCAGACGCCCTATAACGCCGCCAACCTGATGACGGGACGGCGCGACGTGCCGCTGACGCCGAAGGGCGAGGCGCAGGCGGCCGCGGTGGGCGCGCTGATCAGGGACATGCCGATCGACAAGGTGTACAGTTCCTCCTTGAGCCGCGCCTTCAATACGGCGGCGCTGGCGCTGCAGGCGGCGGGGAAAAACCTGCCGGTCGAGAAGCGCGACGAGATCGTCGAGGCCGACAACGGCGATTTCACCGGCCGCAACCACAAGACCGATCCGGAAATCATCGCCTTTGGCCGCATCTACGGCAAGCGGATGCCGGGCGGCGAGAGCGACAAGGACGTGGTGGCGCGCGTGCGCGCGTTTTACGAGGCCGAAGTGCTGCCGCGGCTGCTGCGCGGCGAGAACGTGATGATCGTGGCGCATTCCGGCGTGCTGCGCGCGTTCGACATCGTGCTCGGCATCGATCCCGAACCGGCGGACGGGGAGCCGCGCAACAGCACGCGCCGCGTGCCGAACGCCGCGCCCGCCGTTTACGACTATGAAGACGGCGCGATGAAGGGCTTCCGCTACGTCGAAAATCCGAAGGCCCTGCCGCATGCCGCCAACAAAAACGGAAAACCGGCGCAAAAGCGCAACGGATTATAAGATGACGGACGCCAAACTCGTCATTCTCCGCCACGGCCAGACGGACTACAACGCGAAGCACCTGATGACGGGGCAGCGCGACATCCCCCTCAACAAGACCGGCGAGGCGCAGGCGCGGCAGGCGGGCGGCCTTGTCCGCGACATCCGCTTCGACAAGGTCTACAGTTCCACTTTGAGCCGCGCCTTCAACACCGCGGCCCTCGTGCTGGAGTCCTCCGGCACGCAGAAGCACCTGCAGGACGGCGACAGCGGCTTTCGCATCGAGCGGCGCGCGGAAATCATCGAGATGGACAACGGCGACTATACCGGACGCTGCAAGGACGATCCGGACGTGGCGGCGCTGATCCTCAAGTCCGACCACGTGCCGTGGCCGGGTGGCGAGAGCGTGGACGATGTCGTCGCGCGCGTGCGGAAATTCTACGAGGCCGAACTGCTGCCGCGCCTTGAAAAGGGCGAGAACGTGATGGTCGTCGCGCACAACGTCGTGCTGCGGGCGTTTGAAATCGTGCTGGGCGCGGAGACGCCGGGCGTGAAGCGGAAAATCCCCAACGCCGCCCCCGCGGTTTTCGAATACGCAGACGGCGCGCTGAAAAGATTTTACTATCCCGAAGCGCCGCAGACCCCGGCGAATCAGGACGCAAAACCGGCGCAAAAGCGCAAAAACGGCCAAGGCCCGGCAATATAAAAGAAATACGCATGGAAACGCCGTGAAACACGCTGAAACGGCGTGAAACGCGCGCGCACGGTTTTTAAAATTTTTTCGCCGCCGATTGCTTTTTCTTTTCAAAGCGAAAGCAAAACGCGCATGCGCGCGGAAAAACATTTCCGTTGACGCGCGGGATCATCTTTGGTTGAATGTATTTAAGCTCGCGAAGTATGTCTCGCGGGCTTTTTTATTTGCGGCGGTCGAACACGCGGATGGTGTAGTCGGCGCTTTCGCCCGCCTGGGCCTTGTGGAATTCGGATTTTGTTTCCGTCCAGCCGGCGCGGTCGAAGGCGGGGAAATGCGCGTCGCCTTCGGGGTTCGCATGGATTTCGGTGAGATAGAGGCGCGCGGCGAGCGGCAGGCCGAGCCTGTAGATTTCCGCGCCGCCGCCGATCATGATTTCGTCCGCGCCGGTTTCCGCGGCGATGCCGCGCGCGCGGTCGATCGCCTCCTCCAGCGTGTGGACGAGGATAGCGCCTTTTGCCGCGTAGTTTTTGTTGCGGGTGATGACGATGTCGGGGCTGTGCGTGAAAGGCTTGCCGCCGTGGGCTTCAAACGTCAGGCGGCCTTCGATGACAGGCTTGCCTTTGGAGGTGTCGAGGAAATATTGCCACTCGCTTTTGATCTTCCACGGCAGCTTGTTGTCCCTGCCGATCACGCCGTTTTCGGCGGCGGCGGCGATCATGCAGATTTTCGGTCCTTTCGCGCTCATACCGCGACCTTGCCCTTGATCGTCTCGTGATGCCGGTAGTTGACGAGTTCAAAGTCTTCGTATTTGAAGGAGAAGATGTCTTTCACGGCAGGGTTGATCTTCATCTGCGGCAGGGGATAGGGTTCGCGCTCCAGCTGCAGCTTCACCTGCGGCAGGTGGTTGGTATAGATGTGTACGTCGCCGAAACTATGGATGAATTCGCCCGGCTGCAACCCTGTCACCTGGGCGATCATCAGCGTGAGCAAAGCATAAGAGGCGATATTGAACGGCACGCCGAGGAAGACGTCAGCCGAGCGCTGGTAAAGCTGGCAGGAGAGCTTGCCCTCCGTCACCGCGAACTGGAACAGGCAGTGGCAGGGCGCGAGCGCCATCTCGGGGATGTCGGCGGGATTCCATGCCGAGACGATCAGGCGGCGGCTGTCGGGGTTCTTTTTGATCTCGTCCACCACCAGCTTGATCTGGTCGACGGTTCCGCCGTTCTTGGCCGTCCACGAGCGCCACTGGTGGCCGTAGACGGGGCCGAGGTCGCCGTTTTCGTCCGCCCATTCGTCCCAGATGGAGACTCTGTTTTCCTTGAGGTACTTGATGTTGGTGTCGCCCTGCAAAAACCACAGCAGCTCGTGGATGATCGAGTGGAGATGCACCTTCTTGGTGGTGACGAGGGGGAAGCCTTCGCTCAAGTCATAGCGGTTCTGGTAGCCGAAGGCGGCGATGGTATCGACGCCGGTGCGGTTGTGCTTTTTGATGCCCGTGTCGAGCACGTGGCGCATCAGGTCGAGATATTGCCGCATCGAATCCCCCTTGGTGAATGTATAGGCTCAAAATGGCATAAAATCCCATAATTTTCAATCTACTAGATATATATTATTGACATAATTATAAATGTATAATTATTATATATGAAAATAAATAAGAACACGGAGAGCCGCTTATGGCCGCACAGCAGATATACAAGCGGAAAGTCGACTGGGATCAGGCAGCGTTTCGCAAAATGCGCGCTACATGGTCGCCGGAACGCAAGGCCGAAGACAGAAAAATTCTCAGAAGAGTGTTCAACAAGGCGGCTGCGTCTCCAACCCTTGCTGCGGAAATGAAATGGGCCAAGGCTCACGGCATCAAATTTTTCATCGACCGCACGGCGGTCAACTGCGGCGGTTATTATACGCTCAGCACTGGTGTCGTCGCGATCGGAGCGCGATACGCTTTTGACGACTCCGGGATGGAGGTGCTGGCGCATGAACTGCGTCACGCCTGGCAAGATTACCACGGGCTGATCGCCTGCCATGGCAAGACGCCAAAATTCGGGAACTTCAGCACGTTTTTTATCAACAACGCCATGATCGAGGCAGATGCCATGGCATATGGACAGAGAGTGAGGGATGAAATCAGGGCCGCATCGCTGAAAAAGAGAAATAACCCGGTTCCCGCGGGGCTGCAAACATCCCTCGATAATGAAAACGCCGACCTTGGCAAAAAATTCCTGTCGTGGTTTGGGAATTCATTTTACACGCGGTTTTACGGAGATTTTTTCAGCAAGGCATATGGCAGAAAATGGGGACTGTACGAAGGCGAACTGCCCCTTCGCAATTTTGAACATCCGTTTGACCAAGATGTGCACAAGTCTGGCTTCGATACCAGCGACCGGCAGGATGTTTTGCGCCTCGGCGTAAATTTTTCCGGCACCAGAAATTATCTGGCGGACCTGCCGCCGGAGGTTTTGCCGAGACGCATCCTGAGTCCGTCACTGGCACGCACGTTCTGGGGCGCGGCGAACAACAATCAGCGGAAGCTGACGACGGCGCTTGAACGGGCGTATATGGAAGATATTTTCGCGCCCGAACGGGTCAATGGCAGGCTGAAGGCAACGCGTAGCGCGTTGCCGCGCCATCCGTGGCCGTAATCCCCTCAACATAATACGCTGCTATCCTTTCGCCGCGTTTCATTATATACTGGAAAGCGGGGGTGGTTTTCATGGCAGGGCAACGTTTCATCGAGAGTCTGGCAACGCGCATCGGCGGCCTGGCGGATTACGAGCTTTTCGGGCGCGTGACGAAAATTCTGGGTTTGCTGGTCGAGGTCGGCGGGGTGGAGCGGGAGCTTTCCATCGGCGACCGCTGCGTCCTCACGCCCAAGGGGGCGGAATCCGTGCCGTGCGAAGTGGTGGGATTTCGCGAAGGCCGCGCGCTGGTGATGCCGTTCAAGACGCTCGACCGCGTGGGGCTCGGCTGCCGCGTCGAAGTGGCGGCGTCACAGGCCGCGGTGTTTCCGGATGCGTCGTGGCTCGGCCGCGTGGTGAACGCGATGGGCGAGCCGATCGACGGCAAGGGGCCGCTGCTGCCCGGCAGCACGGCGATGCCGCTGCGCAGCCCGCCGCCTGCCGCGCATGATCGCAAGCGCCTTGGCGACAAGCTCGATTTGGGTGTCCGCGCAATTAACAGTTTTTTGTCCACCTGCCGCGGGCAGCGGATGGGGATTTTCGCGGGCTCGGGCGTCGGCAAGTCGGTGATGATGTCGATGCTGGCGCGCTATACCGCGGCGGACGTGAGCGTGATCGGCCTGATCGGCGAGCGCGGCCGCGAAGTGAAGGAATTCATCGAGGAGGACCTCGGCCCCGAAGGGCTGAAGCGCAGCGTGGTGATCGTCTCGACCGGCGACGAGGCGCCGCTGATGCGCCGTCAGGGCGCGTACCTGACGCTGGCGGTTTCCGAGTACTTCCGCAATCAGGGCAAGCAGGTCTTGTGCATGATGGACAGCGTGACGCGCTTCGCCATGGCGCAGCGCGAGATCGGCCTTTCCGCGGGCGAGCCGCCGACGAGCAAAGGATACCCGCCGACGACGTTTTCTGAGCTGGCGAAGCTGCTGGAGCGCGCGGGGCCGGGGACGAAAAACAGCGGCGACATCACGGCGTTCTTCTCCGTGCTGGTGGAGGGCGACGACCACAACGAGCCTATCGCCGACGCGGTGCGCGGCATCATCGACGGCCACGTGGTGCTGGAACGTGCCATCGCCGACCGCGGGCGCTATCCGGCGATCAACATTTTGCGCAGCATTTCGCGCTCCATGCCGCGGTGTCTTAACGCCCAGCAGGCGGATCTCGTGCGTCAGGGGCGCGAGATCATGTCGACTTATGAGGACATGGCGGAACTGATCCGCCTCGGCGCGTACCGTAAGGGTTCCGACCCGAAGGTGGACGAGGCGATCAGGATCTATCCCGAGCTCGACAAGTTCCTCGCCCAGAAGCCAAATGAAAAAACGTCATTGGACGAAGGCTACAACAGGCTGGCGCAGGTGCTGGGCGCGAAAAAACAATAATGGCCGACCTTTCGACATTGATCCGCCTGCACAAGCACGAGCTTGACGAGAAGCGTCAGGCGCTCGCCGCCCTCTATGCCGCGGCGGCGGAGCTGGAGCGCAGGCGGCGCGAGCTTGACCGCAGCTTCGAGCGCGAAAAGGAAATGGCGCTGGGCAGCGGCGACGTCAACTACACTTTCGCGGGCTACGCGCAGAAGGTCAGGCAGCAGCAGGCGGAGACGGACGCGCAGAAGGCCGCGCTCGAACGGCAGATCGAGGCCGCAAAGGACAGCATGATGGAGACCTTCAGCGAGCTTAAAAAATACGAGATGACGCAGGCCGAGCGCGACCGCCTCGAAGCCGAGGAACGCGCGCTGAAAGAAACCAGGGAACTCGACGAGATCGGCCTTGAGAGTTTTAGGCGCAAGGAGCGGGAGTAATCCTCACTCCGCCGCCGCGATCTTCTGCAATTTGATAACGACGCGGCGGTTCTTCGCCTGATTGGCGGGAATGGCCTTTCCATCTGCGTCGCGGTTGGGCGCGAGCGGGAAGGCGTCGGCATAGCCAGCGGCGCGGAGATGCTGCGGGTCGATGCCGAGCTTGATGAAATATTTCACCACAGCGCCGGCGCGCGCCGCCGAAAGCACCCAGTTGTCGGGGAATTCCGCCGTGTGGACCGGCGTGTCGTCGGTATGACCCTCGACGGTGATTTCATAGCCTTCGTATTGCGGCGACAAAAGGATGCTCGCTTCTTTCCGGAGAATGGTTTTGCCCTGCGGCGTCAGCGTCGCGGAACCGGCGGTAAAAAACAGGCTGCTGCTCATCTTGAGCGCGATGATGCGGTCGCCGATCATCTCGCTTGCCGGGGCGACGAGGGGCTTGTTGCCTTGTGCGCGGTCGTTGCCGAAGACGTCCGTGACGCCCCAGCCGTTCGCCGTGTCCCGCGGCGCGCGTGGCGGATGACGGACGGCGATGAACACGGCGAAAAAGCACAAAAGCAGCGTGATCATGTCGGCGTAGGTCAGCAGCCAGTCGTTGATATGCGCGTCCTGCGCGGACTCCTTGCGGCGGCGGTAGCTCTTTTTCATGCGCTGGCGGCCTTCTGCAGGTGTTTCAGCGCGCGCTCGTGCAGGATGTCGACGAGGCCGTGGCGCATTTCGGGGCTGAGGAAGCTGTTGAGCCGGTCCTGCACGTAGACGGAGGATTTCTTGGATGCGAGCAGCACCATGCCCTCGGTGAGTAAAAGATTGCGAAAGCGCGCGCTGTCGAGTTTCTGTGTGAGGCGCGCGGCGGCGGGCATGTAGATCATCCGCGCGCTTAAGACGCCGTAGAAGGTCGAGAGGAACGAGACGGCGAGCGCGGGGCCGATGCCGGAGGGGTCGCCGCCCAGGTTGTAGAGCATCGTCACCATGCCGATCAGCGTGCCGACCATGCCGAAGGCGGGCGCGTGGCTGGCCATGGCGTGCAGCACCTGCACGGGCCCGCTGTCGCGCTCGTAGCGGGCGTCGGCGGCGGTTTCCATCATGGAGAGAATCTCCTCGGGGCTGTAGTCGCTCACTACCAGCGTCAGGCCGAAAGCGACGAAGGGGTCGGCGTTGCTGGTCTGGTTGATGCTGCGTTCGAGGCCGAGCGTGCCTTTGTCCTTGACGATGCGCGCCCAGTTGAGGATGTCGACCACGTCGCGGCGGATCTCGTTGTCGGTTGCGGGGGACTCGCGGAACATGCTGTGGATGGCGTGCAGCGCCGCGTTGACGTCTTTTGCGCCGAAGCTCATGAAGGCGACGGCCATCACGCCGCCGAAGACGATCATCACCCCTTCGATGCTGAAGAAGGCGATGAGGTGGTTGGTGCTGAGCGCGATGGTGCTCGCGATGAGGAGGAAACCGGCAAGACCGCCCCAGGCGGCGGGCCACGAGAGTTTTGTCAGCGAATCCTCGGATGTCTTTTTCATGCAACCCCCCTTTGCAGCGCGGCACAAATGCCCTGTTCTCGGGTAAAACAAAGCAATAGTCATGCCAGTCTTAACGCCTTGATTTCCCTGTATTCGTCTCTTCGCGGAACTCCCTCTATCACACCATGATGCCATAAACACATGAATAATGAATGACATATGCATAGCAATTTACTATAACCCTTGCGATATCCCCAAAAGCGGAGGAATGACGCCATGAAAGACAAAAAACCGAAAATCGGCGCGGCGGCGGAAGACGGCTGGATTTATGCGGGCATTTCTCCCGATACGCGCAAGCCGATGTATGCCGCGCCCGCTGACGCAGGCGTCATGACGCTGGACGACGCCATGCTTGAGACGAAGAAATTGCAGGCGCAGGGCAAGGCGGATGCCCGCATCCCTTCAAAAGGCGAGTTGAAGAAGATGTTCAACGCCCGCGCGAAAATCGCCGGTTTCGATGAAACCGGCAGGGTGCAGGAGGGATGGTATTTTTCCTCTTCCCCGCACCGCAACTACCTTGCCGACGCTTATATAAAGGTGCGCCGCTTCAGCGACGGCAAAAGCGATTTCGGCTACAGGGGCGACAGGCTTTCCGTGCGGCTCGTCAGGAGCTGATCACCCGATCTGGGCGAGCAGCGGATAGGTTTCCGGCCTGCGGTCGCGGAAGAACTGCCATTTGTCGCGCACCTCGCGCACCACGTCCATGTCCATGTCGGCGACGATGAGTTCGTCCTTGTCTTCCGACGCGGTGACGAGGAACTCGCCTCTGGGGTTGACGATGTAGGACGAGCCGTAAAACTTGCCGATGTTCCACGGCGCTTCCGTGCCGGGGCGGTTGATCGCGCCGACGTAATAGCCGTTGGCAACGGCGGAGGCGGGCTGTTCGAGCTTCCAGAGATACTGGCTCAGGCCCGCGACGGTGGCGGAGGGGTTGACGACGTATTCCGCGCCGTGGAGCGCCAGCGCGCGCCAGCCCTCGGGGAAGTGGCGGTCGTAGCAGATGTAAACGCCGAGCTTGAGGTAGGCAGTGTTGAACACCGGCCAGTCGGAGAAGCCGGGCTTGAAGAAGAACTTCTCCCAGAAGCCCGCGACCTGCGGGATATGGGTCTTGCGGTATTTGCCGAGATATTTGCCGTCGGCGTCGATCACGGCGGCGGTGTTGTAATAGATGCCGGTGATGTCTTCTTCATAGATCGGCACGACGATGACCATGTTGTATTTTTTGGCGTATTCCTGCATCAGCTTCGTGGTATGGCCGTCGGGGATTTTCTCCGCGGCGCGGTACCATTTCGGGTCCTGCGAAGGGCAGAAATAGGGCTGGGTGAAGACTTCCTGAAAGCAGAGCACTTGCACGCCCTCTTTACCCGCTTTTTCGATCAGGGGGATGTGCGCGGCGAGCATCTTGTCGCGGATTTGTTCGGGGTTGTCCTTCGCGGCGTCGCCTTTGAGGCTCATCTGGATAAGTCCGGCTTTTACTTTCGTCATGGCGTTGTCCTCTTGACCTCGGATTGTTTTAACGCTGTAATAATGGCTCATTTAAGCATTTTTACAATATGGAGTAAAGCCGATGGGTGTTCTGATCAAGGACGGCACGATCGTCAACGCGGACCGCAGTTTTCGGGGCGATGTCTACTGCGCCGATGGAATCATTCAACAAATCGGCGAGAATCTGAAAATGCCCCCGGGCGCGGCGGAGGTTATCGATGCTGGCGGTCAATATGTGATGCCGGGCGGCATCGACCCGCATACGCATATGGAGCTGCCGTTCATGGGCACCGTGGCGTCGGAGGATTTCTTCACCGGCACGACGGCGGCGGCGGCCGGCGGCACGACCATGATCATCGACTTCGTGATCCCAAGCCCCAAGGAAAACCTGGTCGAAGCCTATAAAAAATGGCGCGGCTGGGCGGAGAAGGCGGCGACGGACTACAGTTTCCACGTTGCCGTGACGTGGTGGGACGAGAGCGTGCACCGCGACATGGAAACGCTGGTCAAAAAACACGGCGTCAACAGCTTCAAGCACTTCATGGCCTACAAGGGCGCGATCATGGCGGACGACGGCGTGCTGGTCAACAGCTTCACCCGCGCCCGCGAACTCGGCGCCATCGCGACCGTCCATGCCGAGAACGGCGAACTGGTCGCGCATCTGCAAAACCAGTTGTTCGCGCAAGGCATCACGGGGCCGGAAGGGCATCCGCTGTCGCGCCCGCCGGGCGTAGAGGGCGAGGCCGCCGAGCGCGCCATCCGCATCGCCGACGTTCTGAACGTGCCTTTGTACATCGTGCATAATTCCGCAATCCAGTCGCTCAACGCCATCGCCCGCGCCCGTGCCGACGGGCAGCGCGTGTTCGGCGAAGTGCTGGCGGGGCATTTGCTGATCGACGACAGCGTCTACCGCCATCCGGACTTCGATTTCGCGGCGGCGCACGTCATGAGCCCGCCTTTCCGCGATGCCGAACACCAGAAGGCGCTGTGGAAAGGCCTGCAATGCGGCACGCTGCAGACGACGGCGACCGACCATTGTTGCTTCTGCGCGCCGCAAAAGGCCGCGGGAAAAGA
This sequence comes from Alphaproteobacteria bacterium, assembly GCA_018971405.1. Classification (GTDB taxonomy): domain Bacteria; phylum Pseudomonadota; class Alphaproteobacteria; order Micavibrionales; family UBA2020; genus PALSA-926. Next base: position 9,964 of record JAGXAX010000027.1, read on the forward strand.
CGACTTCCGCAAGATCCCCAACGGCACCGGCGGCGTCGAGGACCGCATGGGCGTGCTGTGGCACCACGGCGTGAACGGCGGCAGACTGACGGTCAACGAATTCGTCGCCGTCACCTCTGCCAACGCGGCGAAGATTTTCAACATCTATCCGCGCAAGGGCAGCATCTCTGTCGGTGCGGACGCGGATATCGTCGTTTGGAACCCGGAAAAGACGCGCACCATCTCCGCCAAAACGCATCACCAGAATGTCGATTTCAACATCTTCGAAGGCATGGAGCTGCGGGGTGCCAACAGCGTCACGCTTTCCCAAGGCAAAATCGTTTATAAAGACGGCGAAGTGCGTACCGTGAAGGGCGCAGGGCGCTATGTCGACCGGCCGCCGTTCGCGGGCTATTACGACGCGCTGAAAATCAAGGCAGAAAAGGAAAAGCCGAAAGCCGTCAAGCGCGGCAAAAAAGCGGCCTGAAATCCCGCTTCATCTCTTCCTTT
>JAGXAX010000324.1 GCA_018971405.1 Alphaproteobacteria bacterium
TCCGGCGCGTGGGAAATGGTTTGGCCGTGAAACCCGATCAGGTCGATATCGTCCGCCGTCAGCCCGCGCTCCACCAGCAGCGCCCGCACCGCCTGTGCGTGAACTTCCGTCAGCTTGCGCCCGACCGCTTCGGTTTTGGCATCAAGCCTGTCCGGATGCGCGCCGAAACAGGCGCGGATCTCCTCCCGCAAGGCCGCGTCGTAAGGGACGGTCAGGAAAGCCTCGCGGAGGATGCGGGCATTGCCGTCAGTTCGCAGCAAGGCCGCGTCCACCCCGTCCAGCGACGTGCCGCTCATCAGCCCTATGACCCTGCATATCTCCATTTGGCATTTATCCCCGTTCATTATATAGTATGCCCATTATATAAACGAGGCAAAGCCGTGACCACCGTAAAATCGGAATTTCTGAAAATTATGCAGGAACGCGGGTTCCTGCACCAATGCACCAATCTCGAAGGGCTGGACCACCTGCTCGCGACCGAGAAAGTCACGGCCTATTGCGGCGTCGACCCGACCGGCGAAAGCCTGCACGTCGGCCACATGATCCCCTACCTCATGATGCGCTGGTTCCAGAAATGCGGGCACAACCCGATCGTCCTCGTCGGCGGCGTCACCGGCATGATCGGCGACCCGAAGGGCGACGGCGAAAGCCGCCAGATGCTGTCCGAGGACGACATCCGGCGCAACGTCGCCTCCATCAGCAAATTCTTCAAAAAAATCATCGACCCGCTGGTGCTGGTCAACAACGCCGACTGGCTGCGCGGCCTCAACTACATCGACTTCCTGCGCGATTACGGCAGCCACTTCACCATCAACCGCATGCTCGCCATGGAAAGCGTCAAGCAAAGGCTGGAGCGTGAAAGCCCGCTGACCTTCCTCGAATTCAATTACATGATCCTGCAGGGCTACGACTTTCTCGAACTCTACCGCAAGAAGGGCTGCCGCCTGCAAATGGCCGGCTCCGACCAGTGGGGCAACATCATTCAGGGCGTCGAGCTCGCGCGGCGCATCGACCACGCCGAACTCTTCGGCCTCACCGCCCCGCTGCTCACCACGGCCTCCGGCAAGAAAATGGGCAAGACCGAAGGCGGCGCCGTCTGGCTCAACGCCGACAAATGCAGCCCTTACGATTATTACCAGTACTGGCGCAACACCGAAGACGGCGACGTCGGCCGCTTCCTGCGCCTCTTCACCGAACTGCCTATCCCTGAAATCGCAAAGCTGGAAGCGCTCAGAGGCGGCGAGATCAACGAAGCGAAAAAGATCCTCGCCTTCGAGGCCACGAAAATGTGCCACGGCGAACAGGGCGCCACCGCCGCCGCCGAAACCGCCCGCCAGACATTCGAGGAAGGCTTGAGCGCGAAAGGCCTGCCGACCGTCACGATCCCGCGCACGAAACTCGCGGAGGGCATTCCCGTCTTTATTCTCTTCAAGGACGCGGGGCTGGCCTCCTCCGGCAGCGAGGCGCGGCGGCTGATCGCGCAGGGCGGCGCGCAGATCAACGATGAAAAAGTCGCCAGCGACAAGGTGATCGTCACCCTCGGCCATCTCACCGCCGACAAGAACATCAAGCTTTCGGCAGGCAAGAAAAAACACGCGCTTGTCGTCGTTGCGGACGAATGACGGCGGCAAACGCCTGCGCATTCCCAGGCGGATGCCTGCCTGCCGCCTGAAAAATCCAGAAAACTTGAAAGCGCCTGGTTTTTGGAGCGGTGACGGGAATCATATCTCGACAACAACAGCATGATTTATATTGATATTCTCAATATGAACTATCTACATACCCCCTGACGTACCCCCACATATTTTCAATGCGTTTATCAGGTATTTAGCAGGGTATAAATCACTGTGACAGTTCGATTTCCAAGCAGTGTACCACATTGATGGTATAACGCACTGGTATTGATGAAAAGCCATACCAGAAAACTATTCAAACTACCCCCATAATGTAAAACAAAAAGCGCAACAAAAAAAACGCGGGCCGTAGCCCGCGTTTTAATTATATCTTGTGCGGTAAATTAAACCGCT
>JAGXAX010000028.1 GCA_018971405.1 Alphaproteobacteria bacterium
GCAACGCCATGAAATTCACCGAAGAGGGCAGCATTACGCTGCGCATCACCGCCGGCGCAAAAACCGTCGCGCCGCCGGAAGGCGGCCTCGCGCTGCGCTTCGAAATCGCGGACACCGGCATCGGCATGTCTCCGGAAGTGCGCCAGAAACTCTTTCAGGCCTTCGTGCAGGCGGACAATTCCACGACACGCAAATACGGCGGCACGGGGCTCGGCCTGTCCATCAGCCAGAAGCTCGTCGGCCTCATGGGCGGGCATATCGGCGTGGACAGCGTTGCGGGCAAGGGCAGTACATTCTGGTTCGAGATCCCGACGCGCGCGGCGAGCGAGCAGGTCAAGGTCGATCTGCCCAACCTCGACGGCCTCGCCGTCATCTCCATTGAGGACCACCCGCAGGGCGCGAAAGAAATTCTCTCGTCGCTTTCCTCCATGGGCGCCAAGGTCGAGAGCGTTCCGACGTACAAGGAGGGCCTCGACCTCATCAAAAAGCGCCCGTTCGACGTCGCCGTCGTCGATCAGGGTCTGCCGGACGGCCTCGGCATCGACCTGCTGAAAGAAGCGGCCAAAATACGCCCGTTCATGGGGCTGATCCTCTACACCGTCCGCAACGACCTCGGCATGCAATACACGGCGAAGGTCATCGGCGCGAAGTTTCTTTCCAAACCCGCCTCGCGTCTCGGCCTCGGCGAAGCCGTGAAGGCCGCCGCAAAACAGATCTCCGCGCAAAACTACACCGGCCCGCGCCGCCTGCTGATCGCCGAAGACACGCCCGCGGTGCAGGACGTCCTCCGCCGCCAACTCGCCAAACTCGGCGTCGAGGCGGACTTCGTCGTCAACGGCGTGCAGGCGCTCGCGGCGCTGGAGAAAAAAGAGCACGGCATCCTTTTCACCGACCTCCACATGCCTGAAATGGACGGCTACCAGCTTGTCGCCGCCATTCGCGCGCAGGAGGAAAAAGACAGCGTGGACATGCATGCGCGCTTCCCCGTCGTCGCCATCACCGCTGACGTGCAGCTGACGCAGCGGCAGGCCTACCTCTCCTACGGTTTCGACGAATGCCTGCTGAAGCCGGTGAGCCTCGGGCAGTTCAGGCAGCTTTTGATCCGCTGGGGCGTCCTGCAGGAACATTTCGAGGGAGAAAAGCCCGCGGAAACGGCGCAGGACGTTCAGCCGGCAGACGGCCCGCTGCCGCCTGCCGTTGACAGGAAAGCCATGATCGCGCAAATGGGCGCGGTCGACGCAGGCACGATCGACATGCTGCGCATGTTCCTCAAGATGACGCGACCGACGTTTGAAAAGATGGACGCGGCCTTCGCGCAAAACGACGCGCATGCCTTGCGGGAGCTCGCCCACAGCCTGAAAGGCGGCGCGCGCTCGGCCTGCTGCCCGCGCCTCGGCGACCTTGCCGCGGACATGCAAAAAACCGCCGAAGAAAAAAAGCCGGTAACGGCCGGCATGATCGCAGCGCTCAAGGCGGAGTTTGCCCGCGTGGGCGAAGCGGTCGAAAACATGAAGCCCTGATTCCGCTTATTGCGGCAGCAGGACGTGGTAATAGAAATAGCCGGTATTGAGATTGTTCACGCAGGCGAACTGCACGCCGGTGAGCGTCGGGGCCCAGATCGTCGTCGCGCTGCCTTTAAGCCCGCCCGCCTGCGAAATCGTGCCGGTGATGTTCGTCCAGTCAAACGCGGCCGAATCCTGAACCGGCGGCGTCAGGGGATAGGAAAGGCCCTTCTGTATCTGCTCGCAGACATCCAGCGTCACGTCGGGCAGGACCGCCATGATTTCCGGCGCGTCGGTGCCGACGCCGCCCACGAACAGGCCGTGCGTCATGTCGGTAAAGCTTTGATACGTCCACACGGTGCAACCGGTATTGCAGGCGCCCTGCGGCGGCGGCGTGTTTCCCGCAAGGCCGGAATAAAAAACATCATTGGATGAATTCGTGTCCGTAAAAGTGATGTCGATCGGCGCCGTTCCCTCGATCACCATTCTGGCCACGCCCTGCCGCACGGCTGCGGGCATCTCCGTCACCTGCCCCGCGATGATCGAGTCCGATTCATGGCTGATGTTGTTGCCGGTGCTGCGGCTGCTTTCCAGCAGCGCATAGGCCAGCGCAGCGAAAAGCGCCACCGCGATCAGGATAAGAAAAAGGGCATTCCCCCTTTGTTGCAGTCTGCAACAGGCTTTGCGTTCCATAAGCTATCCTATATCGCGCAGGAGGGCGGCTCAAGAGTCATTCTTGATCCATACTTTGAAAGACGTGCTGCCGGTGGCATGCACGGCTTGCGTCGAGGTAAACTTGCCCATGAGGCGGTCGAGCGCGTCGATCGACGCCGGATCGCTCGGCGCCGTCGTCGTCGTCGTAATGTAAACGCCCGTCGCATCGTTGCCATAGAACCAATCCGTAAAACCGGCCGGCATCGGCGGCAGATAGCGTCCCTGATTGTTCGCGCCGGAGAACAGCATCTCATAGCCGATGCCGGCACCGGGGCAGGACAAATTGCTTACATCATCGTTACCGAAGGCGGCAATGCAGTTCGGCGCGTTGGACGTGGCTGTGCATCCGGCGACCTCTTGCGTTACATTCGCGCTCGACGGATTGATGGGAAAAGGATTATTGGAGTTCTCGGAAACGCCGCCGACATAAGGCCCTCCGTTAGGATATTCCAGCGAGCACTCGACGACGGCCGCCTTGATCATGTTGATCTGCGCGTACAGCTCTTCGGAAATATGAATCGCGTCCTGCGCGGCGTAGTTCTCGTTGCTGTCCTGCGCGAAATAATAAGTCAGCGCCGCGAGAAGCCCCACCGCCAGCAGCACGTAGAGCAAGGCGTTTCCCCTTTGCCTCCGCCCCGCAAAACGGAAAAACCTTCCTTGTGGGGAAGGTTCTCCGTTTGCTCTCGCGCATGAACGCAAGCCGTTCATCCCGCGGCCTCGCCCTACTGCGATACCAGAGTATGGTAGTAGGCGTACAGGTTGGCCGTGGTGTTCTGGAAGCAGGCGAAGTCCTGACCGTCAAGCGTCGTGCCTGCACCCTTTACTGTAAAAGCGTTGCCAGCGTCGGCTTCGGCGCCCATCGTGTTCCAAGTGACCGGCCCATTCTGCCCGACAACCGGAACATCGCTGGCAAACCCAAGTCCCTTCTGGATTTGCTCGCAAATATCCAGCGTGACGCCGCTGGTTCCCTGCAGGACTGCCAGAGCTTCAGAACCCGTATTCGTGCCGACATTATAGACGAAGTTTCCATTCGTGCCAGACGCTGTGGCCGGTACATAGACCCATCCTGCCGTGCAATCGGTGGACGTGACGCAAGCCGCCGTCGGCGGGGGGATATCCGTCGCGCCGCCGCCGCCATCCGCCGTATCAAACACGTTATTCGCGCTCGCGCCGGTATAAACAATGCTCGAGGCCGGCGTGCCCGTGACGATCATGCGGGTCATCGCCGTCCTGACGGACGCGGGCTGCTGGACGACCTGGCCTGCGGTGATCATCACCGTTTCCTTGTCGATCGTGCCGCCGCCGCGGCCGGACTCCGTAATGGCGTATGAGAGAGCGGCGAACAACGCCACCGCGATCAGGATCAGAAAGAGCGCGTTGCCGCATTCTCCACGATCATTCCTTATTTCACCGTCAGTCATATTTTTGACTCTCCCCTCCGATAAATCCATATATAAAAACGCAAAACTCCTCGTTAGAGGTTACATGCTCAGAGACATAATTTCCAGACACATTTTTCCAACACGCTTCCTATTTCGACTTTGTGACAGGACCGTTATCCGTCGTCGGCTCGCTGAACTCGACGATGTTTACCTTAAGATCGGCATAGAGCTTGGCACCCTTGCAGTCCGTTCCGACGCAGAGGCTGGATGTGCTGACCTTCCAGTTTCTGCCCCCGTGTTCGAGATAGCTGATCGCGGCAAGGAACTGTGGAAAATAGTCTGTATCCTGCGCGCTCACCTTCACCTCGCCCGATCCCGGCACCAGTGAAACGCCCTTGAACGTGTCGGAAATTTTCTTCGACAACGGCTTGAGCACCGTCTCGCTGACCGGAAGATATTTCAGAACCGGCACGGGCGGCTTCAACGCCTGCACGTTCGTCAGGTCGGCGTGCAGCTTGCTCACCTTGTCAAGCTCGACCGAGGAAAACCATACCGAAGTGGCCCCCATCAGGCACACAAGACCCGCGGCGATCAGCGCATTGTAGCCGACGCTGACCGGCAGGTTGTCAAGAAACCTGTCGAAATCCTTGATGGCTTGGGGACTCGTGTACTTCTGGATCGCCGCCATATTGAACTGTTTAAAGTCCATCAAACAAAACTCCGTATATCTGCCGCCGTTCGCGCAGTGCTCCTGATTCCCATTATAATAGCCAATTGTGGCAACATCATGTCCGGAAAACCTCAATCACCGCTTCATTTTTTCTATTTATTAACAAAATATTAATTAGTTCCCTTCACCTCGATCATCCCTTCTTTCATGCCGATTGCCGTCGCATGCAGCTGGCCGGGCTGGACGGCGCTCGGAATCAGGGCCGTCCACTCGACTTTTCCGTCATTGACCTCATAGCGGGTCAGGATGCCGCCAAAGCTGCTGTTGACGTTCAGAAGCTCGATGATCCGCGCCAGATACCTGTCGGTATCGACCTGCAGGGCGTTGGCCGCATCGACCATCAGGCTGTTCGTCGCCTGAGCCGCCACCGCGCGCGCCTGATCGAGCTTCGGCGTCAGGCTGTTGGCCAGAGAATAAGCCCCCACCCAGACGAGCAGGGAAAAGACCAGCGATATCGTTCCCAGATAAAACATCCCTTTCACCAGCATGCGTGCAAGGCGCTCCTGGTTCAGCGCGCGGTTTTTCCAGGCGACCGGCTTGGCGGTTTCCGCGTTGATCGTCACGAAATTCGCTTCCATGCTCTGGATGCGCGGCAGAATGGTCCGCGCGACGCCGAGATAAATTTGCAGACGGCCCGTGTCCTGGTCCCACCTGAGCGCGCCGGCGGCGCCTTCGCTTTCGTAAATATAAACCGTCTGCTTGTCCCAGTATTCGCTGTTTCCCGGCAGCGCCGCCGCCAGCGGGCACCAGCTGTCCGGATTACTGGCCAGCGCGGAGGACGGCGTGGCCAGATACCAGCACCGCCCATCGTCTATGGTGTAGCAGTAATGGACGCGCTCCGTGCCGCAGGCCTGAGCGGCGGCGTTCCACACGCCCTCCTCTTCCTTGCCCGCGATGTAGGGGATCGACCCGCCGATCAGCTCGCCCGGCAGATAAGGCTTGAACGCCACATACGGCGTGTTCACCCGCCCGATGCCCGCCGCGCCCGACATGCCGCCGCCCGGACGTACCGTTGCCCCCCCTGCCTCCGTTGCCGGTGTTGCCATCTTATTATCCTCCTGCTCCAGGCAAAAACTGGTTCATCATGCTGTCCATGCTCATGTTCATGACGGTCAGGGCGTAAATCGCGCTGCCGAATGCAATGACGAGATACAAGCTGGATAGAATCATTGCCGCCCAGACGATCAGGTTATGCTTGATTTTCGAGGCCTGCTGGCGCATGTCGGAAATCGAGTCCATAACCGTCGCCACCTGATCAAGATCCGAAACGCCGGCCAGCTCCATACGTTCGCCCTTTGTCAGCGGATCCTTGTCCAGCGCGGCGCCAAGGCTCACCCCGCGGGACAAGTCGTCGCGCGCGCTGAGCCAGTATTGCCCCACCTCCGGAAACGTCGTTGCTTCCGACGCCTGCAGCAGCGTATCCCCGATCGGCACACGCCCACGCAACATCCGCGCCGCGGCGGCGGTACTGTCGGAGAAGCCGAGATCCCGCAGATAAGCGCCGATCAGCGGAATCCGGCGGACAAGCCGGGCAGCGGGAAAATCTTTTTTGCCGCGATTATTCCAGAAGGAAAAGACAATCCAGACCATAGCGATCGCCATCGCGATCGCCAGCCACGTCAAAAAATTCCACAAGAACTGGAGGCGTCCGACGACAATGGTGAATTTTGCAAGCGCCGCGGCGCCATGCGGCGGGTGGCTCTTGAACCAGCCGATGATCTTGCCCTTGCCCCAGAACATACCCTGCACGATCGAGATGATATCAAAGCCGACCCACGACATCGTCAGCATGATGGCGTTGCGGTTCTTGCGCTTGTTGGTGATGCTCTGTATGGCGTGAGGTATCCCCTCGGCAAGGCGGTTGGAACGCTCGCTCGCCGCCAGAATGGCGAGCGTGCCATGATCGAAAATGTTCAGCGCCCTCAGGGCGTCGATGATTCCCAGCCCGCGGGACAGCGCCTCGCGCGCGGGCGATAAAATGTTCTGCCGCTTGGGGTTGGTCTCGGACTGGATGAGGCGCCAGAGCGCAACGCCCGGCGACGTCACCGTCGACCTGAACTGGATGCCGCGCAGCAACTGCACCTGCCACCAGCTCGACCGCGCCATCCAGCGCTCAACGGGGGAACGCTCGTGCGGACGGATCGTCAGCACATAGCCGCCGCGCTTGCTGATCTCGTTGCGCACGTCGGCGACGGTCGGCAGGTAATAGGCCTCCGTGATCACCCGGGCGCCGGACGGAGAATCAATCGTATATTCAGCGATCCACTGTTGCATGCACCGCCCTCAGGTCTCCATCATCACGAGCGCGATCTTGGGATCGACCAGCCCGTCCTTGACGAGCCACGTCAGGCCCTGCTTGCGCGAAATGTACCTGACGCCTTCCTGATGCAGAACGTCGCTGACGTTATGCATCAGGGCGTGGAAGATCGGGTCGCGTTTCGCCAGCGGCGTCGAGATCATTAAAGCCTCAAGCAGCAGCGCCCGCCCCAGCACCCCCGTCCGGTTGCACAGGTCGCAGCCGCCGGCATTGTGGCCGCGGATATTGTCTTCCGGCTGCAGTTCCAGAGTTTCGAGTTGCGGCGGCGACAACGCGTCTTTCGCCTGCATCTTCAGGCTGCAGGCGTGGCACAAGGTCTTGACGAGGCGCTGGTTCAAAACGCAACGGATCTGCTGCGCCAGCGTGTAGGTCGAAGAGCGTTCGCGCTCCGGCGGCATGAAGGAGCGCAAGCGCTCAAGCGTCTGCGCCGCCGTGTCGGCGTGAATGGTCGAAATGACGGTATGGCCGGATTCGGCGGCCTTCAGCGCCGTTTCCACGGTTGACATGTCGCGCATTTCGCCGATGACGATGTAATCGGGATCGTGACGCATCGCTGCACGGATCAGGTCGGCAAATTCCCGGCCCGCGCCCGTGGTCTGGGCCACCTGCCACTGCGTGGCGTAGCGCATCTCATACTCGATCGGATCTTCGATCGTCAGGACATGGCGGCGGCGGCGGTCGATCTCCAGCACGCAGGCGTAAAGCGTCGTCGATTTACCGGAGCCGGTGGGGCCGGACATGAGGATAAGCCCGCCGCCGCCCTTGATCTCGGGCGCCAGCAGGCGCGCCATATGCTCCGACACTTCCGGATAGCGCGTGAACAGCTCCTCGAAACTTTTCAGCCCGGCACGGTCGAGCAGACGAAGCGTCAGTTTTTCGCCGTCCTGCGCCTGAGGACCGGCGGCAACCCGGACGTCGACCGAACGGCCCTGCCAGATAAATCCGAACCGTCCGTCTTTCGGCGTCGAGCGGTCGCCGAAGTTCAGGCCCGCGTCGCGCTTCAGCAGGGTCGTCAGACGCGCCATCGCTTCCGCGGGCATCAGGTGAACGGGTATCAGGTCGCCGTCGACACGGTACTTGATCCAGTTCGGCGCGTCAGGCGCATTGTCCTGCACCAGATGGATATCCGACACGCGCATTTGCAGGGCTTCCGCCAGCATGTCGCGCTGGAACTGGTTGAGCAGAAGGCCGTTGTCAAGGTCGTTGAGCCAGATGGACAGGGTTTTTTCGCAGCGGTCGGCGGACAGGTCATGCACCGCCTGCAGCGTGCGGAGAAGATCTGCGCGGTCCCACAACTCCGTTTCCACGTGCTCCACCTTGAAACCCGACCGGATGGCCGCGTTCATCAGGTTCTGGGATTGCCGCTCTGTCAGTTCATAGAGGGGCGCCACTGTCAGGACACCCTTGTCGAGTTTCACCAGATGGATATTTAACGGCAGCCACGTCTGTGATGGCAGCAAAGCGCGCAATTGGTCGCCCGTCGCCCCCTCGCGTTCGCCGGTCGTCGTTTCGTTTTCCGTGCCGGCACCCGACGCGCTCAAGAGCTGTTCGGCGGAACGGGAAAACCCCTGCTGCGCGAAAAGGGCGCGCTCCTTGAGAACCATGTCAAGATAACGTTCGCGGCCGATCGTGGAACGCGTCTTGCGCCGGTCGCCCATGCGGCGCTCATATCCGGCTGGCGGCCCTTTGTTGCCTTGACGGCGATCCGCGTTCTTGCGCCCTTCGGGCGGCAGAACGCCCTGCTCGCGGTGAAGGCCCAGTTTTCTAAGGTATTCTTCCCTGTCTTGCTGGCTGCTCAATGACGCCCCCCTGCCGGACGGGTCAGGCTCGGCGGTAAAAGAGAGGCGGCCGTCGGCATCGGGGCAGGCGACGGTGAAGGCGTCTGCGTGCCGGCCGGCTTCGACGCATCCAAAGGCAGGGAGAAAGAGCTGTCAAACGGCAGCAATACCTTGCCCCCGTCATTACTCAGGATAACGCCGGCGGGAACGACGGTGACGGAACAATCAACCCCTGCAATGATAAGATTTTGTCCGTCGCGCACGACGTAACTGCCGTCAGGCCCGTCGATGACGGCGCTGCCGGATGAATGCGAGGAAACGGTATAATTTCCGAACTTCTGTTTCATCGTCAGCGCGCTCTCCGCGTCGGAAGAAGACCCGCCGCCGGAAGAGGCTCCGCCACCCGCTCCGCCGCCGCCGCTTTCTCTACTGCCCTCCACGGACAGCGCGTTTCCGTTATTCGCGTTTGCCGTGTCGACGGAAGCGTCTCCGGAACCGGTGATCGGTATCACGAGAACACCCCGCGCGCCCGTGTGAATGATCTGGATGGAATCCAGTATTTGCCCGCTATGCTTCGGCAGCCATGAAATCGTCAGCGGACAGGCTTCGCCCGGCTGCAACACCGTTCCCGGTGCGCATCCTGTATCCGACAAATCAAGCCCGTCATCGACGCCGGACAAGTCTATAGCCTTCAATGTCAGCGCGGAACTGCCTGCGTTGACCAAAGTGGTCGTGATAGCGGCCTCTTCCTTGACGTTGCCGCCGAAATCTATTTTCTCCTTGTCTGAGACAAGCAGTCCGCGATCAGGCACCACATCGGGATAGATGGTGGCGGCTTTGCCGGATTCCGGCCTCAGTTCTCCCTGAACGTTCACCTGCGTCATTCCGCTACCGCCGGTATGCCGCACGACCAGAACCCCTTGCGCCACCCCTGGCGTCGTCGGGTTCCATGTCACGAAAATATTGCAGGCGCCTCCCATCCGCAAGGTCTGCGGACAGTCAGATTTATAAGAAAGGCCGGATTGGCGGGGCACATCTAAAACGATGCTCTTGATATCGATGCCTTCGGCTGACCCATTCGTCAAAACCACGGATCGCACCGCCGAAATGCCACCGGGTGACGTGCCGAAATTCAAGGTTTCCGGCATCGCCGTGATCCGTCCGGTATTGTCCTTCGCCGCATTGTCTGCAGGCTGGTAAACGCCCTTGACCTCGGTTTGCACCATTCCGCTCTTGCCGGAGTGCTGCACGACCAAGACGCCCTGCGCCAATCCCCTGCTGGTCGGCTTCCAGGTCACAAGAATATTGCAGCTTTCCCCCGTACGCAGCGTTTGCGGACATTGTGAACTGTAAGAGAAACCGGACTCTCCTGACACATCCATATCCACATTCCAAATCTCAACATCCTGTGTGGAATTGTTGCTCACCACCACCGACCGTACCAGCGGGATACCCCCCGCCGACGTGCCGAAGTCGAGCACTTCAGGAGAAATAGCCACTCTGGCACTCGCATCTTTCTCCGCCTTCTCCGGCGGCGGCGGCTGGAACACCCCGCGCAGCGCCGTCTGCACCAGACCGCCCTTGCCGGAGTGATCGATCGTCAGGACCCCTTGCGTCAGCCCGTCGGTCGTCGGGTTCCACGTCACGATGATGGTGCACATGTCTCCCGGCTTCAAGGTCGGCGGGCACTGCGACTGGTACGAGAAGCCCGACTGGTTCGGCGCGCTCAACGATATCTTGCTGATCGTGATCGGCGTTTGCAGGTTGTTGCTCACCACCACCGACCGCACCAGCGGGATGCCTCCCGCCGACGTGCCGAAGTCCATCAGCGCCGGCGACGCGACCACCTTCAGGTTGTCGTCCTTCGCCGTCACAGACGGCGGCGGCGGCTGGAACACCCCGCGCAGCGCCGTCTGCACCAGACCGCCCTTGCCGGAGTGATCGATCGTCAGGACCCCTTGCGTCAGCCCGTCGGTCGTCGGGTTCCACGTCACGATGATGGTGCACATGTCTCCCGGCTT
>JAGXAX010000325.1 GCA_018971405.1 Alphaproteobacteria bacterium
ACTCCAACGGCGCGATGATGGCCTATCGCCTCGCCTGCCAGCTATCGGACAAGATCGCCGCCATCGCGCCTGTCTCCGGCCAGCGCGTGTTCGACGACTGCCGCCCGAAACGCCCCGTCGCCGTTTTGCACATCCACGGCACCGCCGACCCTTGCGCGCTCTACAACGGCGGGAAGGCGTGCGGCGGCTGCTTCTCGCAGATCTTCGGCTTCCATCTCCCCGGCGACACCTGGGCCTGCGCTCCGGTGCCGGACGCCGTCCGCGCCGAGGCGCAAATCAACGGCTGCGCCATGAAGACGAGGGTCGTGTTCGCGAAAGGCGCCGTCACCTGCGTGCGCTATGAGGGCTGCCCCGCAAACGCGCCGGTCGAGCTGTGCTCCATCAAGGGCGAAGGCCACCGCTGGCCGGGCGCGACCGACACGGGGCCTCCCGCCTGCAAAACGCATCCGGATCGGCGCATCTGCTCCCGCTATGCGGAGATCGTCGGCCCCGCCAGCGGCGACATCGACGGCAGCGCCTTCATCTGGGACTTTTTCAGGCATTATCATCTGCCATGACGGGGGTAAGACGATGACAAAAAACCGCCTGGAGGCCTTCAGCGACGGCGTGATCGCCATCATCATCACCATCATGGTGCTGCAAATGTACCCGCCCGCGGGCGGGACGCTGAAATCGCTGCTGCCCGTGCTGCCCGTCTTCATGAGCTACGTGCTGAGCTACATCTACGTCGGCATCTACTGGAACAACCACCACCACATGCTGCAGGCGACGCACAGGGTGAACGGCGGCGTGCTGTGGGCGAATTTGCACCTGCTCTTCTGGCTGACGCTCGTCCCCTTCACCACGCACTGGATGGGGCTGAACCATCTCGCGCCCGTTCCCGTCGCGCTGTACGGCGCCGTCCTGTTCATGTGCGGCTCCGCTTATTACATCCTCGCCCATGTGCTGATCGGCCTGCATGGGCATGATTCGCAGTTCGGCGCGGCCATCGGCAGGGACCTCAAAGGCATCGCCTCGATGCTGATTTACGCCGCGGCGATCCCGCTCTCGTTCATCAGTGTCTGGATCGCGCTCGCGCTCTACGTCACCGTCGCGATGATGTGGCTGGTGCCGGACAAGCGGTTCGAAAAGAGCTTTTAACCCCGAAAAAGGAGAAACACATGAAACTGCTGATTTTCGCCGGCGCCTTGCGGGCCGATCCCTGCAACAAGAAGTTCGCGCGCGAGGCGATGCGCCACGCCGCGGCGGCGGGGCATCAATGCACGTTCGCTGATTTGAAGGATTATCCCATGCCGCCCTACGACGGCGACATCGAGGCCGCAACCGGCGTGCCGGAAACGGCGCAGAAGCTCGGCGAACTGATCCGGAACGCCGACGCGCTCATCCTCTCCACGCCGGAATACAACGGCTCCATCCCCGGCGTCCTCAAGAACGTCATCGACTGGCTCTCGCGCGAAAAGTCCGTGTCGCTGACGGGCAAGCACCTGTTGCTGCTCGCGGCCTCGCCGGGCGCGCTCGGCGGCGTGCGCAGCCTCTGGCACACGCGCCAGCCGCTCGAGGTGCTGGGCGTGCACGTCTTCCCCGGCATGATGGGGCTGCAGAACGCCTACAACGCCTTCGACGACCAGATGCGCCTGAAAGACGAGAAAACCGCGCAGCAGCTGCAAAAACTGCTCGGCCAGTTCCTCGCCCACGCGGATTTGAACGTCAGCCGAAAGGCGGCCTGAGTCCGGATATTTTCCGGACGGGCGGCTTCGGCGGCGCGAGCTTGGCCCGCACGACGGCGAGGCCCTTTTCGAGGGCTGCGGCGGCCGTGAGGCCGGTGGTATCGAGGACATGCGCGTCGTCCGCCTTGCGCAGCGGCGAGGACTTGCGGTTCATGTCGCGGTCGTCGCGCCGGTTGATCTCCTTCAGGACTTCTTCAAGCGTCAGGCCGGGGTTGCCGTCCTTCTGCTGCGCGAAGCGGCGGCGCGCGCGCTCCTCCGCCGTCGCGGTGACGTAGAACTTGACGTCGGCAGCGGGAA
>JAGXAX010000029.1 GCA_018971405.1 Alphaproteobacteria bacterium
ACCGGCATCACCATGGAATTCCAGTTCGGCACCAACTGGGCCTATTACAGCCACTACGTCGGCGACATCTTCGGCGTGCCGCTGGCGATCGAGGGGCTGATGGCCTTCTTCCTTGAAAGCACCTTTATCGGCCTGTTCTTCTTCGGCTGGGAGAGGCTGTCGAAACGCGCGCACCTCGTTTGCACCTTCCTTCTCGCGCTCGGCACCAACCTCTCGGCGCTGTGGATCCTCATCGCCAACGCCTGGATGCAAAACCCGGTGGGAGCGCATTTCAACCCCGACACCATGCGCATGGAGCTTGCGAGCTTCTCCGCCGTCTTCTTCAACCCCGTGGCGCAGGCGAAGTTTGTGCATACGCTCGCGGCGGGCTACGTCGTCGGCTCTACCTTCATGCTCGCCATCTCCGCCTATTTCCTTCTGAAAGAAAAGCATCTCGACATCATGAAACGCAGTTTCACTGTAGCCGCCGCCTTCGGCCTCGCCGCCTGCCTTTGCGTGATCGTGCTGGGCGACGAGTCGGGCTACGAGCTCACGCTCAACCAGCAGATGAAGATCGCCGGCATCGAGGCGATGTGGCATAAGGAGAAAGCCCCCGCCAGCTTTACGCTTATCGGCATCCCCGACCCGAAAACGGAAACGACGGAATATGCGGTCAAGGTTCCGTGGATCCTCGGGCTGATCGCGACGCGCAGCCTTGACCAACAGGTGCCGGACATCCGCGACCTCCTCGCCGAAGGGCGCGGGCGCATCGTCAACGGCATCAAGGCCTACGGCGCGGTCGAAGACTTGCGCAAAAACAGGAACGATGCGGCGGCCAGGGCGACGCTCGACAAATACGGTGAAGACCTCGGTTACGGCCTGTTGCTGAAGGCCGATGGCGCCGATCCGCTGAAGGCGACGCCACAGCAGATCGATCAGGCAGACCAAACGCTCATGCCGCATGTCGGCGTGATGTTCTGGAGCTTCCGCTTCATGGTGGCCATCGGCTTCTGGCTGCTCGGGCTGTTCGCCATGTCGTTTTGGGCGGCCAGCACACGCGCCTTCAACCACCCCCGCCTTTTGAAAGCCGCGCTCTATAGCCTGCCGCTGCCGTGGATCGCGGCGGAACTGGGCTGGATCGTCGCCGAATACGGCCGCCAGCCGTGGGCGATCGAAGGCATCCTGCCCACCCGCCTCGCCGGCAGCGCGGCGGCGGGCGGCCTCGTCGTCGCCAGCATTGCCGCTTTCGTCATTTTTTACACCGCGCTTCTCGTCGTCGACGTCGCCCTGATGGTGAAATACGCGAAGCGCGGCCCAGAACATGTTTGAAGGAGGAAATCATGCCCATTCCCTTTGATTACGAAACGCTGCGGCTGATCTGGTGGGCACTGCTCGGCGTGCTGCTGATCGGCCTTGCCGTCATGGACGGCTTCGACATGGGCGCGGCCTTCCTCAACCCCTTTATCGCCAGAACGGACGACGAGCGCCGCGCCGTCATCAACACCGTCGGCCCCGTGTGGGAAGGCAACCAGGTCTGGCTCGTCACCGGCGGCGGCGCGATCTTCGCCGCCTTCCCGATGGTTTACGCCGCGGCTTTCAGCGGTTTTTACGTCGCGATGTTGCTCGTGCTGCTGAGCCTGATCCTGCGTCCGGTCTCGTTCGAGTTCCGCAACAAGTTTCCGCAGAACCGCCGCGGCCTCCTTGACGGCACGCTGTTCTTAAGCGGCCTCGTGCCGCCGCTGGTGTTCGGCGTCGCTTTCGGCAACCTCTTTCAGGGCGTGCCGTTCCATCTCGACGGCATGCAGCTCGTCCACTACGTGCCGCCCGCGGGCTGGCAGGGCTGGGCGGGCGGCTTCTTCGGACTTCTCAATCCCTTCGGCCTGCTCTGCGGCCTCGTCAGCGTCGCCATGCTGACGGCCCACGGCGCGGTATTCGTCGCCGGAAAGACGGATGACGCCGTGCGCGCCCGCGCCGCGGCCGCCGCGAAAACATTCACGCTGCTCTGGGCGCTGCTGTTCGTCATCGGCGGCCTCTGGGTCGGGCATATCAACGGCTACCGGCTTGTGGGAGAAATAGCCCATAACGGCCCGAGCGATCCGACGCTCCAGCACGTGACGCGGCTTGCCGGCGTGTGGCTGGAAAATTACAACGCGCATCCGGCGCTCTATGCGGTGCCGCTGCTGGCGCTGCTTGCCGCCATCGCCACGCTCGGCTGCATGCGCGCGCAGCGCTTCAAAACCGCTTTCGTCGCGAGCGCGCTCACGGTCTCCTGCACGATCGCCACCGCGGGCATCGCGCTCTTTCCCTTCCTGATGCCCAGCTCGCTCGAACCCAATGACAGCCTGACGGTCTGGGATGCTTCGAGCAGCCGCCTGACGCTCTGGCTCATGACGCTGGCGGCGGCGGTCTTCGTGGCGGTCATCCTCGCCTACACAAGCTGGGTCTACCGCGTGCTGCGCGGCCCCGTGACGACCGCGCACGTGCGCGACAATTCAAACGCGCTTTATTGAAGGAGACGGCAGATGTGGTATTTCACCTGGATTCTCGGCCTTGCCATGATGCTGATGTTCGGCGTCCTCAACGCCATGTGGCTCGACATCCATATCGAGAGCGACAGCGCCTGAAAAGCCGCGCCGCCCTCCTCATTGCATGAACCAGCCGTGGCTCGCCACGATCGACTGGCCGGTGAGCGCGTTGGTCTTGAACGCCGCGAAAAAGAGCGCGACGTCGGCAATATCCTCCGCGGTTGTGAATTCGCCGTCGACGGTCTCGCGCAGCATCACGTTTTTGACGACGTCCGCCTCAGAAATTCCCAGTTCCTTTGCCTGTTCGGGGATCTGCTTTTCAACCAGCGGCGTGCGCACGAACCCGGGGCAGATGACGTTGGCGCGGACGTTATGCTCCGCCCCCTCTTTGGCCACGACCTTTGCGAGCCCCTCCAGCGCGTGCTTGGCGGCGACGTAAGGCGCCTTGAGCTTCGACGCCTCTTTCGAATGCACCGAGCCCATGTAGATGATGCTGCCGCCGGTGCCCTGTTTGTACATATGGCGCAGCGCCGCCCGCGTGGTCAGGAACGCGCCGTCGACATGCACGGCCATCAGCTTCCTCCACTGGTCGAACGCGAGCGTCTCGACGGGCGCCACGATCTGGATGCCGGCGTTGCTGACGAGGATATCGACCCTGCCGAACGCCTCCGCCGCGCGATCGATGCCGTCGCCGACCTGCCGTTCGTCCGTCACGTCCATCGCGACGCCGATGGCGTTTTCGCCGGAGAGGTCGAGATTTTTCGCGGCTTCTTCCGCACCCTTCAGGTCGGCGATCACGACCTTCGCGCCCTCGCGCAGGTAGGTACGGGCGATTTCATGACCAAGGCCGCTGGCGGCGCCGGTCACGACGGCGACTTTTCCCTGTAGCTGCATGCCATTCTCCTTTTTTTTGTTCATGTTTCCGCCACGTCGTAGACCCGGATACCCTCGGCGCAGACGGGGCGCTTCAGGATCTCCGCATGACGCAGCGAGCGGGCGGTGTCGTTGTATCCCGCCTTCCAGCGCTCCTCCATCGACAGGCGGGAAAATTCGTAATCTTTGGAATAGCCTTCGTAATGCGCGGGGCGGTAGATGAGATGCACGACGTTGTAAAGGTTCCTGCTGCAGCAGGCGTGCAGCGCCTTCGCCTCCTCGCTGTCTTGCAGCTCTTCCGGCAGTTTTGCGTAAAGGGCGGAAAAAGTGTGGCGCCATTTGTGCGCCGCCCTGAACTCGTCCGTGATCGCGCGGGTGCGGCTGGAATACTGGATTTCCTTCGCCCGCGTGACGACCTCGAAGAGGTGCCGGGGGAAGCCGCCCCGCGCGCTCCACAGATCCACCTGAAAAACCAGCGTGTCCCTGTCGGCGCCGTCCATGACCCAGTGCAGCGGCGTGTTCGAGATGAGCCCGCCGTCCCAGTAGTTCTCGCCCTCCAGCTCGATGGCCGGCAGGCCGGGGGGCAGGGCGCCGCTGGCCATCACGTGCTCCGGCCCGATCCTGCGTGACCGGTTGTCGAAGAGCGTGTAGTTGCCGTTGCGCACGTTGACGGCGCTGGTGGTATAGCGCACGGAGTCGCCGTTCAGGATGTCGAAATCGATGAACTGCTCCAGCAGCTTCGCGAAGCCGTCCGTGTCGTAAAAGCTGAGGGCGAAGGGGCTGCCCGGCGGATAGAGCCACGGCGGCAGGGCGCGCGGCGTGAAAAACCCCCGCACGCCGCCCATCACGGCGGCCATGGCGCTGGCCTGATCCCAGAGCGTGCGCAGCGCGTCGCCCCCCTGCCGCAGCAGCGGCGGGAAAGCGCCGGGCGTGGTAATGGTCTCCCAGAAGGCGTGCAGCTTCGCCACGCGCGCCTTCGGCCTGTTGCCGGCGATGATCGCGCCGTTGATCGCGCCCATGGAAATGCCGCCCACCCAGTCCGGGACGATGCCCGCGCCGGCAAGTGCCTCGTAGACGCCGGCCTGATACGCGCCGAGCGCCCCGCCGCCCTGCAAGAGCAGGGCGACAGATTCAAATTCGTGGCGGAGCGCGGGCGACTTTTCTTTCACAGGCGCGGCGGAAGCCTTCATGGCGAAATCCCTTTCCATCGCCCGCAGCATAGAAAAAATATATCCGCAATCCCTTGACCGCCCTCAAACACGCCGTCTTTTCCCCATGGCAGGATCGCCCGGCAACCTTAAAAGGAGAGTGTCATGGAGAAATACCGCATCGCCCTTGTCGTCGGCAGCCTGCGCAAGGATTCCTTCAACCGCAAGCTGGCGAACGGCCTGATGAAGCTCGCGCCGGCGGAATTCGCTTTCAGGCAACTGCAGATCGGCGACCTGCCGCTCTACAATCAGGACGACGACGCCAGCCCCGCCGCGTCCGTCAAACGCCTGAAGGCGGAAATCGCGGCCTCCCATGGCCTGCTGTTCGTGACGCCGGAATACAACCGCTCGATGCCCGGCGTGCTGAAAAACGCGCTTGACCACGACTCCCGCCCCTACGGGCAGAATTCGTGGGCGGGAAAGCCGGCGGGCGTCATCGGCGTGTCGCCGGGCGCGGCCGGCACCGCGCTCGCCCAGCAGCACCTGCGCAACGTGCTCGCCTATCTCGACGTGCCCGCGCTCGGCCAGCCCGAGGCCTTCCTGCAGATGACGGAGGCGCTGTTCGACGACGCCGGCAATATCGGCGCCGGAAGCAAAAAATTCCTTCAGGGCTGGATGGACGCCTATGCCGCCTGGGTCAGGAAGCACGCCTGGCAGATGCAGGCCGCGGCCTGATCCGGCGCCGGATCCGGGAAACAGGCAGGATAACAGAGGGAATACAGGACCAAAATAATGGCCTATCCCCCGTTATTTTCCAGCGCACGGCGGACAGTTTTATGCTATAAAAACGGCGGAGGCTTCGTCTTGCCATGCGCTTTTCCGTCAAAGCATTTTACCTGCCGCTGGTCCTGTTGCTGGCCGCCTGCCACCAGAAAAAGGCCGTCATCGACGGCTACGTCGAAGGCGAATACGTCTATATTTCCCCCACCACCGGCGGCGTGCTGGGAAAGCTCGACGTCGACCGCGGCACGGAGGTGAAGGCGGGTACGCCGCTCTTTTCGCTCGACCTCACGAAACCCGTTGCCGCGGTGCAGGCGGCGGAGGCCGCCCTTGTCGAGGCGACGGCGCACTGGGACGACCTCACCAAGGGCAAGCGCCCCGACGAGATCGCCGTGATCCTCGACCAGAAGGCGCAGGCCGAAGCGGCGCTGCAGAACGCCGACATCCAGCTGAAGCGCACGCGCCGGACAGCGCATATCGGCACGGCCTCTAAGGCGCAGATGGATGCCGCGCAAACCGCCTATGACGAAGCGAACGCGCGCGTCAGCGAACTGGAGGCGAGCCTCAAGGTCGCGCATCTGCCCGCGCGCGAGGACGCGCTGGCCGAAGCCCGCGCCGCTGTCGACGCGGCAGAGCAAAATCTCGTGCAGGCGAAACAGTCGCTGCGCGAAGCGGCGCCCGTGGCGCCCGCCGGCGGCCGCGTCGAGGACATTTACTACCGCCCGGGCGAATACGTCGCGGCGGGCGCGCCGGTCATCAGCTTTCTGCCGCCGGGCAACGTCAAGATACGCTTTTTTGTTTCCGAGAAAACGGCGCCGCTTCTCCGCGCCGGCGAGGAGATCGGCGTTTCCTGCGACGGCTGCGGCGCGGCGATCCCCGCCAAAATCAGTTTCATCGCCAGCCGGGCGGAATTCACGCCGCCCGTCATCTACAGCGTGGAATCGCGGGAAAAACTGGTCTTCATGATCGAGGCGAAGCCGGAAAAATCCGGCGCGCGCCTGCATCCCGGCCTGCCGGTGAACATCATCCTGCCGCCTGCCGCGCCATGACGGGAGAACAGTTCGCCATCGATGTTACCGGCCTGACCAAAATCTACGGCGGCCGCGCCGTGGTGGACGGCATCAGCCTGCAGGTGCCGCGCGGCCGGATCTACGGCTTCGTCGGCGCAAACGGCAGCGGCAAGACGACGACCATCCGCATGCTCTGCGGCCTGCTGAAGCCCGACCGCGGCGGCGGCTCATGCCTCGGCCACGATCTTCTGAGCGAAGCCGATTTCATCAAGCGCCGCGTCGGCTACATGACGCAGAAGTTCAGCTACTGGGAGGATTTGAGCATCCGCGAGAACCTCGCCTTCGTCGCCGACATTTTCGGCCTTGACCGCGTGCGGGAGCGCGTCGCCGCGGCGCTGGAGCGGCTGGGGCTCGCGGCGCGGGCGGAACAGCTGGTCGGCACGCTCTCCGGCGGCTGGAAGCAGCGCCTCGCGCTCGCGGCCGCGATCCTGCACGAACCGGATCTGCTCCTGCTCGACGAGCCGACCTCCGGCGTCGACCCGAAATCGCGCCTCGAATTCTGGGACGAGATCCACCGCCTCGCCGCCGCGGGCATGACGGTTCTGGTGAGCACGCATTACATGGACGAAACCGCGCGCTGCCACGACATCATCTTCATGTCGGAAGGAAAAATCATCACGCGCGGCACGGCGGCGGAAGTCGTGGCGCAAGCGGGGCTGACCACCTGGGCGGTCACCGGCGGAGATCTCGTCGCGCTGATGGGGAAGCTCAAGCCCCTTGCCGGCGTAGACACCGTCGCGCCCTTCGGCGACAACCTGCACGTCAGCGGCACGGATAAAAAAGCCCTCGACACCGCTATCGCTCCCTACAAGAGCGACGCTGCGCACCGGTGGCATGAGGCGGCGCCGACGATGGAGGACGTATTCATCCACTACATGACGGCTGCGAAGGGGGGCGGCTGATGGCGGGAACCCTCCGGCGCATGCGCGCGATCATGGTCAAGGAATTCACGCAGCTCCGGCGCGACCGGACGACGTTTTCGATGATCATCATGATTCCCGTGGTGCAGCTGCTGATCTTCGGCTACGCCCTCAACACCGACCCCAAACACATGCCGACGGCGCTGCTGGTGCGCGACCACAGCGTCTTCTCGCGCAGCATCGTCTCGGCGCTGGAGGAATCGGATTATTTTTCCATCACCGGCAGCGTGCGCAGCAGCGATCAGGGAGAACTGCTGCTGCGGCAGGGCGCAGTGCAGTTCGTCGTGACCGTGCCGGAACATTTCGGGCGCGACCTCGTGCGCGGACAGAGGCCGGAACTGCTGATTGAAGCTGACGCGACCGACCCCGTGGCGATCGGCAGCGCGCTCGGCGCGGTCGACGGCGCGGTCGACAGCGCGCTCGGCCGCGATCTCACCGGCCCGCTGGCGAACCTGCGGCAGAACCCTTCGCCCGTCGACGTGCGCGTCCACCGGCTCTACAACCCCGAAGGCTTCACGCGCTACAACATCGTTCCTGGGCTGATCGCCATCATCCTCACCATGACAGGCATCATGATGACGGCTCTGGCCATGACCAGAGAGCGCGAGCGCGGCACGATGGAGACCCTGCTCGCCATGCCGGTGCATCCGATCGAGGTGATGGCGGGAAAGATCCTGCCCTACGTCGCTGTCGGCTACGTGCAGTCGTTTTTCATCATCTTCGTGGCGGAATTCCTGTTCGACGTGCCGGTGCTGGGAAGCCTGTGGCTGCTCTCTGCCGCGCTGGTTTCCTTCATCGCCTGCAACCTCGCGCTCGGCTTCACCCTGTCGGCGAGCGCGCAGAACCAGACGCAGGTGATCCAGATGTCGCTGATGGTGACGCTGCCCGCGATCATGCTGTCCGGCTTCCTCTTCCCGTTCCGCGGCATGCCGGAATGGGCGCAGGTCGTCGGCAGCGCCATGCCGACGACCTATTTCATCCGTATCGCGCGCGGCATTTTGCTGAAAGGCAACGGGCTGGTCGAGATCTGGCCCGACCTCTGGCCGCTGATCGCCTTCATGTGCCTGATCACCTTCGTCTCCATGACGCGCTACCGCCGCACGCTGGATTGAGGCCGCGGGCGCGCAAGGCTCCCGCCGCGGACAGGAGCGGACTTCATGGCCGTACGGCGGCGGCGGATGGCAGGAATGGACGTTTTTATTCCGCCGCCTATGCCCCCTCGATCTCCAGAGAGAAATCTATATTGCCGCGCGTCGCATGGCTGTAAGGGCAGACCTTCGCATGCGCCTCTTCGACAAGGGCGCGCGCTTCCGCCGCCGGAAATTCCGGCACCCTCACATGCATCCTGACGGCGATACCGAAGCCGCCGCCCTCGCGCGGGCCCACGGACGTGTGGCAGGTCACGACGGCGCCCGTCACTTTCTTCTTGTGCTGGCCGGCGACGAATTCCAGCGCCCCGCTGAAGCAGGCGGCATAACCCGCCGCGAAAAGATGCTCCGGCGTCGTTGTATCGGGAAGGCCGGGGCCGCCCATTTCCTTGCGCACGGACAGGTTGACGCTGACGGAATGATCGGTCGTTTCCGAGTGTCCGTTGCGGCCGCCCGTGTTGACGGCCGTCGCCGTGACAAGGGGCTTGATTGTGTAGGCTGCCATTCGATTTTCTCCTTTTGGGCTGTTTGACGGCGTATATGATAGCGGCAAAAATCCCCGCTGGCAGAAAAAAACGAATGATGCCCTGCAACCGGAGCCGCGCTTTTCTGTAAAAATGAAAATGCCTGCCGGCGCGTGCATCCTCTTGCGTCGCCGCCGGCCTGATGACGCTGGCCGTTTGCGGGGCATTTCTTTATGATTCACCGGCGCGGCAAGGCTGTTTCCGCACGCGGTCCATCGTCAAAAAGGCTTTAAAACATGTCCTCGCAATTCACGCTGCTGAAAACCCGCCGTTTCCTGCCGCTGTTCGCCACGCAGTTCCTCGGCGCGTTCAACGACAACGCCTTCAAGAGCGCGATCGGCATCCTCGCCACCTATCACGCCGGAAGGATCGCGGGGCTGGAGCCGAAGATGATCGTCACGGCAGGCACGGGCATTTTCGTCTTTCCGTTCTTCCTCTTTTCCGCGACGGCGGGGCAGCTGGCCGACAAGTTCGACAAGGGCCGGATGATCCGTGTCGTCCGTTTCTCGGAAATCCCCTTCATGGCGCTGGCGGCGCTCGGCTTCGCGCTTGAAAATTACTACATATTGCTTGCCGTCCTTTTTTGCGCAGGCGCGCAGGCGGCGTTTTTCGGCCCGCTCAAATACAGCATCCTGCCGCAGCACCTGAAAGAGGGAGAAATCATCGGCGGCAACGCGCTCGTCGAGGCCGGCACCTTCGTCGCCGTGCTGTTCGGCACCATCGCCGGCACGACGCTGATCCTCGTTCCGCACGGCGCGGCCATCGTTTGCGGCGCGCTTCCCGCTGTCGCGGCCTGCGGCTGGCTGGCGAGCCTCGGCGTTCCCGCCGCACCCGGCACCGCTCCCCGTCTCAAGGTAGACCTCAACTTCCCCGCCGCGACGTGGCAACTGACGCGGCATGCGTACAAAGAGAAGGACGTGTTCCTCGCCATCATCGGCATTTCGTGGTTCTGGCTGGTGGGTTCGGTCTTCATCACGCAGTTTCCCACCTATGCCTCCGTTGTTTTGCACGCCGACCAGAACGTCGTCACGCTGTTCCTCACGCTCTTCTCTCTCGGCATCGCCTTCGGCGCGCTGCTCTGCAACAGGCTTTTGAAAGGCGAGATCAGCGGCGCTTACGTGCCCGCGGGCGCCATCGGCATGACGGCCTGCATCTTGCTTCTCTGGCTTGCGACGCCCCGCCCCGCGACGCAGGGCGCTCTCACCGGCCTCGCGCAATTCGCCGCAGCGGCGGGGAACTGGCCGCTGCTGGCAAGCCTGCTCGGCATCGCGGTTTTTGGCGGCGTTTACATCGTGCCGCTCTACGCCATCATGCAGACGCGCTGCGCGGAGGCCTTCCGCTCGCGCACCATCGCCGTCAACAACATCATGAACGCGCTCTTCATGGTGGCGGGGTCGCTCGTCACCATGGTTCTTTTGAAAAGGAATGTCGGGGTCACGGAAATAT
>JAGXAX010000030.1 GCA_018971405.1 Alphaproteobacteria bacterium
TATAGGTATAGGTGAGGGAATAGACGATCTGCGCCCCTTCGCGGCGCACGATTTCGCCCGTGGAATAACAGGACTTGAAGAAGAACATGCCCGCACCGATTAAAGACGGCCTGATGACCACCAAGAGCTTCCGCGACGCGGAACAGGCGCTCGACTGGATCAGGGAGATTTACGACACCAACACCGCGTACCTGCGCGAGGCTTTCGACGCCTTCTCGAAGGGCGAATGGCCGGAAGGGCGCGTTACCGCGCACTATCCCTATCTCGGCATCACGACGCGCAAGGCGCCCGTCATGGACAACCGCCTGTCGTTCGGGTTTTTGTCGCGCCCCGGCACTTACGGCACGACGCTGACGCGGCCCGACCTCTACCGCGATTATTATCTCGAACAGTTCGAACTGCTGCTCAAAAACCATCCGGAAGCGGACTTGCGCATCGGCGTCAGCGACCTGCCGATCCCGCTGCACTTCGCGCTCGGGGAGAACTATCACCTCGAAGGCGGGCTCGCGCCGGAGCAACTCCTGCGCCTGCCGGAGATTTTCGACCAGCCCAACCTCGCCGTCATGGACGATACCATCCCCAGCGGCACGCACACCCTCCGGCCGGGCGAGCCGAAGCCGCTGGCGCTGTTCACCGCGCCGCGCGTGGACCTGAGCCTCCAGCGTCTCAAGCATTACACCGGCACGACGGCGGAGCACTTCCAGAAATTCGTCATGTTCACCAACTATCCGTTCTACGTCGATGAGTTCATCCGCCTTGGCCACGAGATGATGGAACGCGCCGGCAATGCCGGGGACGCGGAAGAACGCAAGCAATACACGGCCTTCGTCGAGCCGGGGAATTTCGTCACGCATAACGCCAATTCCGGCGGCGGCGGAACCTCGGGCGAACGGCAGGCGCGCGCCCCGCAGATGCCCGCCTATCACCTGAAGCGCGCCGACGGCACCGGCATCACGCTCATCAACATCGGCATCGGCCCCTCGAACGCCAAGACGATCACCGACCACGTCGCTGTCCTGCGCTCGCACACATGGCTCATGCTCGGCCACTGCGCGGGCCTGCGCAATTCGCAGAAGCTCGGGGATTACGTCCTCGCCCATGCCTATGTGCGCGACGACAACGTGCTCGACCACGCCGTTCCCCTGTGGGTGCCGATCCCCGCGCTCTCCGAAGTCCAGATCGCGCTCGAAAAGGCCGTTTCGCAGGTGACGGGACTCGACGACTACGAGCAGAAGAAGATCATGCGTACCGGCACCGTCGCCACCGTCAGCGACCGGAACTGGGAGCTATGGGAGCAGAGCGTGCCGATCAAGCGCCTCTCGCAATGCCGCGCTGTCGCGCTTGATATGGAATCCGCGACCATCGCCGCCAACGGCTTTCGTTTCCGCGTGCCGTACGGCACCTTGCTCTGCGTTTCGGACAAGCCTTTGCACGGGCAGCTCAAGCTCCCCGGCATGGCCGACAAGTTCTACCGCGAGCAGGTCGACCAGCACCTGCGTATCGGCCTCATGGCGATGGAAAAGATCCGCGCGCTCGGCTACGGCCGCGTGCACAGCCGCAAGCTCCGCAGCTTCAACGAAGTGGCGTTCCAGTAGGGCAAAAAAAACGCCCCCATGGGGAGGCGCTTTTTATCTTCGACATGTGTGTAACGTCAGGTTTTAAGCTGTGACATTCAGCAACTGGCCGCGACCTTGCTGATCGCCGCCGTTGCCGCTGTTTTTCGACGCATCCTTGCCCCCGCCATGCTGCGTGCTCGGCGCGGCCGCCTGTTTGGGCTGCGTGCTGTCGGTTTTCGGTTCCTGATACGGCGTATTCACGGTGCCGCCCTGATAAGCCACTGCGGGCTGATAGGCGACGTTCGGTCCGTTCACCATTTTGATCCTCCACGAATCATTATAGCCAAACTTCCACTAATTTCATGATACCAGTCGCGCCTTAATAAAGGCTTAAGCAAAATAACCCAGCTATTCCAAGTCCTTGAAGGCGGGCAGGGAGAGGTAACGCTCGGCCATGCTGGGGACGATGGCGACGATCGTCTTGCCCGCCATCTCCGGTCTTTTGCCGACTTCGAGCGCCGCGCGGATCGCCGCGCCGGAAGAAATGCCCGCCGGAATGCCCTCTATTTTGGCCGTATGGCGGCACATGGCGATGGCGTCTTCGCTCGAAACTTTAAAAACTTCGTCAATCAGGCTGGTATCGACGGTCTCCGGAATGAACCCCGCGCCGATGCCCTGAATTTTGTGTGCGGCGGGCTGACCGCCGGACAAAACGGGGCTTTCCGCCGGCTCGACGGCGATAACCTTAAAACCCGGCTTGCGCGGTTTCAGCGCCTGTGCGACGCCGGTCAGTGTGCCGCCCGTGCCGACGCCCGCCACCAGTGCATCGACCTTGCCGTCGGTATCGCGCCAGATTTCCTCCGCCGTCGTTTTGCGGTGGATTTCGGGATTGGCGGGGTTTTTGAACTGCTGTGGCGAGAAGCTGTTTTTGCGTTCTCTCAAAAGCTCCTCCGCGCGGGAAATCGCGCCTTTCATGCCCTGATCGGCGGGCGTAAGCACAAGTTCCGCGCCGAACAGCCTTAGCATCTTGCGCCGCTCGTAAGACATGCTCTCCGGCATGACGAGGAGGAGGCGATAGCCTTTCGCCGCGCAAATGAAGGCGAGGCCGATGCCGGTGTTGCCCGATGTCGGTTCGATGATGACGGTGTCCTTGTTGATCTTGCCGTCACGCTCGCCGGCCTCGACCAGCGCCAGCGCGATCCTGTCCTTGACGCTGGAGAGGGGATTGAAGAATTCCAGCTTCAAAAGAATGTCCGCCCTGACGCCGTATTCCGCCGAAAGCTTCGGGATGCGCACCAGCGGCGTGTCGCCAATGGTTTCCCAGATATGATCGTATATTTTCATTTCAGCCTCTTGCAGGGCGCGTAGCGGAAGCAGTCCACAAGATGGTCGTTGACCAGCCCTGTCGCCTGCATGTGCGCGTAAATAATGGTCGAGCCGACGAAGGACATGCCGCGCTTTTTCAGGTCTTTCGAGAGCGCGTCGCTTTCCTTCGACGTCGCGGGGATGTCCGAAGGCTTGCGCCGCCTGTTGATAACGGGCTTGCCCCCGACAAAGTTCCATACATATTTGTCGAACGAGCCGAATTCTTTCTGAATATCGAGAAAAGCGCGGGCATTCTTGCGCGCGGCAAATATTTTCAGGCGGTTGCGGATGATGCCGCCGTCCTCCGTCAGTTTCGTCAGTTCCGCGTCCGTCATGCGGGCGACCTTGACGGGGTCGAAGTTTTTGAAGGCCTTGCGGTAGGCGCTCCGGCGCTTGAGAATGGTTTCCCAGCTCAAACCCGCCTGCGCGCCTTCGAGGATAAGAAATTCAAAGTGCGTGCGATCGTCATGCACCGGCACGCCCCATTCTTCATCGTGGTAGGCATCGTAAAAATCTTTACCTTGGCCAACCCAGTGACAGCGTTTCTTCTCAGCCATTGCCGGAGACTTTTTTCAGCCCCGTCGAGCCGAAACCGCCGGCGCCGCGTTCCGTTTCGTCCAGCGTTTCGACGGCGTTCCATGTCACGCGGCTGTAGGCGGCGACCACCATCTGTGCGACGCGCATGCCGCGTTCGATTGTAAACGTTTCAGTGCCGAGATTGGCGAGGATGACCTTGATCTCCCCGCGGTAATCGGCGTCGACCGTACCGGGCGTGTTCAGCACGGTCACGCCGTGCTTGGCGGCGAGACCGGAACGCGGACGGATCTGCGCTTCAAACCCCAAGGGCAGGGCGATGGCAAGACCGGTCGGCACCAGCGTGCGTTCGCCCGGCTTTAGCGCCACCGGCGCATCGACCGCCGCCGCCAGATCCATGCCTGCGGAATGTTCCGTGCCGTATTGCGGCAGATCCAGCCCTTTGGCGTGCGGAAGTTGCGTAACGGAAACTTTCAGTAACTTGTCCATAGTCATGCTCCATTGCGTGTTTGGCGGCTAGTCTAACGGGGCAGGCTTAAAAATAAAGGGCTTTGTATTTCGGGGCAGTCCATGTCAGTAACGGTGGATTGCATACTAATGTGTGTTGACAATGTAGAATTGTATAGATACGATTGAATGTGGTAAATTGGAGATATGGCAGTGCCGCGCGCAAAAACAGATGAAGCAGGACCAAACCCTGTAGACATATATGTCGGATCAAAGGTTAAGTCGAGGCGGCTCATCCTTGGACTGAGTCAGGAAGAACTGGCGAAAGCGATCGGACTCACCTTTCAGCAGGTTCAGAAGTACGAGCGCGGCACCAACCGTATCAGCGTCAGCCGTCTTGTGGACATCTGCAAGGTGCTGAAAGTCCAGATCGATTATTTCTTCGACGGAAGTTTCAGTCTCTCCGGAAAATCCGGCACGCGCAATCTGGCGCTCAAAGGGTTCTCCGATACGAAGCAGGAGGCTCTGGAGCCTGACCCGCTGATCAAACGCGACGTCATGGAACTGGTGCGCGCCTATTCCGGCATCAAGAATCCCCAGCTCAAAAGGCAGATTCTCGAAATGGCCAAGGCCATGTCGACATCCGGCGCGGATGGCAAAACCCTCTAGTTTATTTAATTATGAAAATTAATAAGGCAAGTTTACGCCTTAATATAATTTCTTTTCTATAAATGACAATTATTCTCTTGCATTACCTTGAAATGGCGATATATTGGCGCGCCCGTGCATAGATGACGGGCTTTTACCCTGTGGGAGGCGATGCGCAAGACCATTGCAAAGCCGCACCACAAAACCCTATTTTTAGGAGTCAGAAATGGCAAAAAAGATACAAGGTTATATCAAGCTGGTTGTTCCGGCCGGCAAGGCAAATCCGTCGCCGCCGATCGGCCCTGCGCTCGGTCAGGCCGGCGTCAACATCATGGAATTCTGCAAGGGCTTCAATGCCCAGACGCAGAAGATGGAAGCGGGCATGCCCATCCCGTGCGTGATCACGGTTTATCAGGACCGTTCCTTCACGTTCGTCATGAAAACCCCGCCCGCGAGTTACTATCTCGTCAAAGCGGCGAAGCTCGAAAAGGGCTCGGGCACGACCGGCAAGACGGACAATGTCGGCAAGGTGACGCAAAAACAACTGCGTGAAATCGCCGAAGCGAAACTCAAAGACATGAACGCCGCAAGCGTCGAGGCCGCGATGAAATCCATCGCCGGCACCGCGCGCTCCATGGGCATCGCGGTGGAGGGCTAAGCCATGACAGAGAAGAAAAAAGCAGCAAAGAAAACCGCTGAAAAATCCCGCTTCACGAAGCGCCTGCGCGCCGTCCGCACGGAGCAGGACCGCAACAAGGTCTGGCAACTGGCCGACGCCGTGAAGTTCATCAAGCAGAACGCCACCGCGAAGTTCGACGAGACGGTCGAGATCGCGATCGCCCTCGGCATCGACACCAAGCAAACCGACCAGAACGTCCGCGGCATGTGCTCCCTGCCGAACGGCACGGGTAAAACGGTACGCGTTGCCGTATTCGCCAAGGGCGCAAAAGCCGAAGAAGCGAAAAAAGCGGGCGCCGACATCGTCGGCGACGAAGACCTCGCCGCGCAGGTGCAGAAAGGCGAAATCAATTTCGACCGCTGCATCGCGACACCGGACATGATGCCGCTCGTCGGTCGTCTCGGCCAGGTGCTGGGCCCGAAAGGCCTGATGCCGAACCCGAAACTCGGCACCGTCACGATGGACGTCACCGGCGCCGTTAAAGGCGCGAAGGGCGGTTCGGTCGAGTTCCGCGCGGAGAAGGCCGGCATCGTCCACGTCGGCGTGGGCAAGGCCAGCTTCGATGAAAAGAAACTCGTGGAAAATATCCGTGCTCTCTACGAGGCGATATTGAAAGCAAAACCGTCGGGAACCAAGGGCAACTACTTTAAAAAGGCGTCCTTGTCCTCGACCATGGGCCCGGGCGTGAAGCTGGATCTCTCCAGCCTCGGCAAGGCGGCCTAAAGAGAATTTTCCGGAGGGAAACCTTCGGGAAACCCTGTCCGAGACTACTGGTGTTCGCAAGAACCTAAGCGTAAATGGCCGGTACAGACGAGGTTTTAGAGTTTATAGCAGACTAGCGTTATGGCTTGAACTTCGGGATGGGATAAAACGGGGGGCCGGACTATTGGCCTCCAGAGTGCAACCCGGCCGGGTTTAGAAGCCCGCCATAACTAGAAAAGAACGGAGATATCCGTGGATCGTGCACAAAAAGCAGCAGCTGTCGACAAGCTGCACGAAACTTTCAAGGAGGTCGAGACGATCGTCGTCACCCGCAATGACGGGCTGACGGCGACGCAAGTCACCGAACTCCGCGTAAAGATGCGTGCGGAAGGCGTCAGCTTCAAAGTGTCCAAGAACCGCCTCGCTCTGCGGGCGCTCAAGGGCACGCGCTATGAAGGCATCGGCCCAATGCTGAAAGGACCCGTCGGCCTCGCCACATCGAAAGACCCGGTCGCCGCGTCCAAAGTCGCGTATAACTTCTCGAAGGACAATG
Source organism: Alphaproteobacteria bacterium (assembly GCA_018971405.1). Taxonomy (GTDB): domain Bacteria; phylum Pseudomonadota; class Alphaproteobacteria; order Micavibrionales; family UBA2020; genus PALSA-926. Next base: position 6,485 of record JAGXAX010000030.1, read on the forward strand.
AAAAGCTCGTCATCATCGGCGGCGCCCTCGGGGACAAAATGCTCGACGTTTCCGGCGTTGAATCCTTGTCGAAACTTCCGTCGCTCGACGAACTGCGCGCGAAACTTCTGGGCATGCTGCAAACGCCTGCCCAGCGTCTTGCCGTACTCGCCGCCGCGCCGGCCTCGCAAGTGGCTCGTGTCATCTCGGCATACTCGCAAAAGTAAACCAAACCGTTAACATCAAGGAGAACTAACAATGTCTGCCAATCTCGCTAAAATCGTCGACGATCTGTCGGCCCTGACCGTCCTCGAGGCGGCTGAACTCTCGAAGCTTCTGGAAGAAAAGTGGGGCGTTTCCGCTGCCGCTCCGGTGGCTGTTGCCGCTGTCGGCGGCGCTGCCGCTCCGGCTGCCGAAGCCAAGACCGAATTTGACATCGTCCTTGCCGCCGCCGGCGACAAGAAGATCGAAGTCATTAAGGAAGTCCGCACCATCACCGGTCTCGGCCTGAAGGAAGCCAAGGACCTGGTCGAAGGCGCGCCGAAGCCGCTCAAGGCTGCGGTTCCGAAGGCTGAAGCTGATGAAATCAAGAAGAAGCTTGAAGCCGTCGGCGCGAAAGTCGAACTCAAGTAATTGCTATCGGCAACAAAAAGGCTGGCGATGGGAGATTTTTTCCCATCGCCCCTTTCTGTTGTTGGGGACACCCCTGAACTATGGAACTACCGGAACTAGCATAAGAGATTTTAAAAGCCGCGGTATTCGGGTGCATTGGTATCGGGCTTTCGTCGCGAAGGCAATCCCTTCGTCGTGTGTGGTAACGAAGACATAAGGACGAGCAAATGAGCGCCAAAAAAGCCCTGAGAACCCTCAACGACAGCAAAAGCTACACCGGACGCAAGCGCATCCGCAGGTCTTTCGGGAAGATCCCCGAAGTCTGCGAAATGCCCAACCTCATCGAGGTCCAGCGCAATTCGTACGAAAAATTTTTGCAGCGCGAAGTGCCGCACGCCGAGCGCGTCAACGAGGGTTTGCAAGAGGTCTTTTCCTCCGTCTTCCCGATCAAGGATTTCTCCGGCCGCGCCGAGATAGACTTCGTGCGCTACGAGCTGGAAGAGCCGAAATACGACGTCGAAGAGTGCCAGCAGCGCGGCATGACCTATGCCGCGGCGCTGCGCGTGACGTTGCGCCTTTCCACCTTCGACATTGACGAGACGACCGGTCTGCGCTCCATCCGCGATATTAAAGAGCAGGACGTCTACATGGTCGACATGCCGCTGATGACCATCAACGGCACTTTCGTCATCAACGGCACCGAACGCGTCATCGTTTCGCAAATGCACCGCAGCCCCGGCGTGTTCTTCGACCACGACGGCGGCAAGACCCACTCCTCGGGCAAGTACCTGTTCGCCGCGCGCGTCATCCCGTACCGCGGCTCGTGGCTTGATTTTGAATTCGATGCCAAGGATATCGTCTATGTCCGCATCGATCGCCGCCGCAAGCTGCCCGTCACGACGCTGTTGCTCGCGCTCGACAACGACGAATCCTCCAAATACCGCGAACGCCAGGAAAAGGCGGGCCGCCCCGTCGATCCCGCCAAGATTCAGGGCATTTCCGGCGAGGAAATCCTCAACTATTTCTACCAGACCATTCCTTACGAAAAGGTCAAGGACGGCTGGAAGACGGCCTACGTCCCCGACCGTTTCCGCGGCGTCAAGCTGCGTTACGACCTCGTCGACGCCAAGACCGGCAAGGCGAAAGTTTCCGCAGGCACCAAGATCACGGCGCGTCAGGCGCGCAAGCTTGAAGAAGAAGGGCTGAAAGAGATCACCATCACCCGCGAGGAACTGGTCGGGACCTATCTCGCCCACGCCATCGCCGACGACAAGACCGGCGAGGTTCTCTTCGAAGCGGGCGAGGAAATCGACAACAAGAGCCTCGAAAAGATTGAAAAGGCCGGCCTCAAGACGCTCGACATTCTCTCCATCGACCATGTCAACGTCGGGCCTTACATCCGCAACACGCTTGCCGCCGACAAATGCCGCAACCGCGAAGATGCGCTGATCGACATCTACCGCGTCATGCGTCCCGGCGAGCCGCCGACTCTGGAATCGGCCGATGCGCTGTTCCGCGGCCTGTTCTTCCAGCAGGACCGCTACGACCTGTCGCCCGTCGGCCGCGTGAAGATGAACGCGCGCCTCGACATCAAGACCGACGATCAGATGCGCCTTCTGCGCAAGGACGACATCTTCGCCATCCTCAAGATCCTCGTGGATCTGAAGGACGGCCGCGGTGAAGTGGACGATATCGACCACCTCGGCAACCGCCGCGTGCGCTCCGTCGGCGAACTGATGGAAAACCAGTACCGCATCGGCCTGATGCGTATGGAACGCGCGATCAAGGAACGCATGGGATCCGTCGATATCGACACCGCCATGCCGCACGACCTGATCAACGCCAAACCCGCCGCCGCCGCGGTGCGCGAGTTCTTCGGCTCCTCGCAATTGTCACAGTTCATGGACCAGACGAACCCGCTCTCCGAAATCACGCACAAGCGCCGCATGTCGGCCCTCGGGCCCGGCGGCCTGACCCGCGAACGCGCCGGTTTCGAAGTCCGCGACGTGCACCCGACGCACTATGGCCGTATCTGCCCGATCGAGACGCCGGAAGGCCCGAACATCGGCCTGATCAACTCGCTTGCCACCTACGCGCGCATCAACCAGTACGGCTTCATCGAAAGCCCGTACCGCAAGGTCGCCGGCGGCCGCGTGACGGACGACGTCGTCTACATGTCGGCGATGGAAGAAGGAAAATACACGATCGCGCAGGCGAACGCCGTGCTCGACGCCAAGGGCGCCTTCGTCAACGACCTCGTCTCCTGCCGCAAGAACGGCGACTACATCCTGACGCAGCCTGAAAACATCGAGCTGATCGACGTTTCGCCGAAACAGATCGTCTCGGTCGCCGCGGCGCTGATCCCGTTCCTCGAGAACGATGACGCCAACCGCGCGCTGATGGGCTCGAACATGCAGCGCCAGGCCGTTCCGCTGCTGCGCTCCGACGCGCCGCTCGTCGGCACGGGCATGGAAGGCGCCGTCGCGCGCGACTCCGGCGCCGCCATCACGGCGCTGCGCTCCGGCATCGTCGATCAGGTCGACGCCAACCGCATCGTCATTCACGCGACTGACGAGAAAGACTCTTCCAAGGCGACGGTCGACATCTACAAGCTCAAGAAGTTCTCCCGTTCCAACCAGTCGACCTGCATAACCCAAAGGCCTTTGGTGAAGGTGGGCGACCGCATTGAGGCCGGCGACATCATCGGCGACGGTCCCTCGACGGAGTTGGGCGAGCTCGCGCTCGGCCGCAACGTGCTGGTCGCGTTCATGCCGTGGAACGGTTACAACTTCGAAGACTCCATCCTGATCTCCGAGCGCATCGCCCGCGACGACGTCTTCACCTCGATCCACATCGAGGAATTCGAAGTCATGGCCCGCGACACCAAGCTCGGCCAGGAAGATATCACCCGCGACATTCCGAACGTCGGCGAAGAGGGCCTGAAGCACCTCGACGAGGCCGGCATCGTCTACATCGGCGCGGAAGTGAAGGCGGGGGACATCCTCGTCGGCAAGGTCACGCCGAAGGGCGAAAGCCCGATGACGCCGGAGGAAAAGCTCCTCCGCGCCATCTTCGGCGAAAAGGCCTCGGACGTGAAGGACAGTTCGCTGCGCCTGCCGCCGGGCGTGACCGGCACGGTCGTCGAAGTGCGCGTCTTCTCGCGCCGCGGCGTCGACAAGGATCAGCGTGCGATGTCCATCGAACGCAACGAAATCGAACGTCTTGCCAAAGACCGCGACGACGAACGCCGTATTTACGAACGCGGCTACTACGGCCGCCTGCGTGAAATCCTCAACGGCAAGACTGCCGCCAAGACTGTCGGAGAAATCAAGAAG
>JAGXAX010000031.1 GCA_018971405.1 Alphaproteobacteria bacterium
GCAGACCATGTCGTAGGCGGCGTTCAGCGACTGCTTGTCGTAGAGCAGCCCGACCCAGAAGGCGGGCAGGGCTTTGATCATCTCGGCGGGGCCGTTGTCGGCGCCGCGCATTTCGAGGAAGCGGCGCAGGCGCACTTCCGGCCAGATCGTGTTCAGGTGGTTTTCCCAGTCGGCGAAGGTCGGTTTGCGGTCGGGGCAGGCTTCCAGCTTGCCTTCCATGAAGTCGGCAAAGGTCGCGCCCTTGACGTCAACGAAGACGCCGTCCTTGTAAATGCCGAGCAGCGGCATGTTCAGCGCGTAATCGACGAACTTCTCGAAGCCGAAGCCCTCCTCGAAGGCGACGGGCAGCATGAAGCCGTAGCGACCCTCCATGTAATTGTGCAGCACTTCGCTGCGCGTGCTCTGGTAGCCGCTCGGCTTGCCCTCGCTGAAGGGGGAATTGGCGAACAGCGCCGTCGCGATCGGCTGCAGCGACAGGGCGACGCGCACCATCTTGACCATGTCCTCCTCGGACTCGTAGCCGAGGTTGACCTGCACGGCGGAGGTGCAGCTCGCGCCGTCGGTGCCGTGCAGCGCGTGGTTTTTCTCCATCAGTTCGCGCCACGCGGCGTAGCGCGACTTCGGCATCTCCGGCATATGGTCGCCGTTGTGCGTCGGATGATAGGCGAGCGCCAGCATGCCGATGCCGAGCGACTTCGCGACCTCGATCGCCTCGGCGATGCGCGCGTCCGTCTCTTCGGCGGTCTGGTGGACGTTTTTCACCGGCGCGCCGCTCGTCTCCATCTGCCCGCCCGGCTCCAGCGACCAGCCGACATGATCCTTCTCCAGCTCGATCAGCTTGTCCTTCTCGTAGCCCGGCGCCCAGCCGTTCTCCTTCACCATCTTTTCGAGGAAATCGTAAAGGCCCGACCTGCCCTCCGTCCCCCTGTAAGGCACGGGCGCATGGCCATGCTGGCGGTAGAAAGGCGGCTTCTCGTGCTCGACACCCACGAGTTGCTCCCCGGCCGGCTTGCAGGATTTTTTGAACCAGTCCACAAGATCGGACTTGCCCTGAATCTCTTTGCCCGCGTCGCGGCTTTGCCTGGACATTTCTTCCTGAACCCCTTACTCCGAATTTTCCAAAAACAGGCTATACTTCGTGCTCTAAATGATGGCTCTGGTGTGCAGGAAATATAGCGTGGCGTCTTTAAAACGACTAAGCATTATGTCCTGAAATGCTGCACCGCGCAAGGGGCTTTCGATTCGCTCCTGAAGATTCTTCAGGACAGCAGCTGCGCGACCGACAGGGCCGCGATCAGGGCTGTCTCCGCCCGCAGGATACGCGGCCCGAGCGAGGCTGCCCGTATGTTTTTAATTTTCGTAATAAATTCAATCTCTTCCGGTGAAAAGCCCCCCTCGGGGCCGATCAGGATGGCCAGCGGCTTTCCGGCCAAAGGCTTTGCCACCTCGATGAGCGGCGGCGCCTCTCTTCTCTCAATGCAAAAGATGATATTTCTATCACATTCACCTGAATTCAAATATTTTTTTAAATCGACAGCGGGGGCAATTGTCATCACGTCGCCGCGCTCGCACTGTTCCGCCGCCTCGACGGCGATCGCCTGCGCCCGCTCCTGATTGACCTTATGCACCACCGTACGGGCGCAAATCACCGGAACGAAGGCGGCCGCGCCAAGTTCACAGGATTTTTCTATCATCAGATCGAAGGCGTCCTTCTTCACCGGCGAGGCCAGAACGCGGATGTCCGGCCCCGGCTTATATTCAGAGATAAGATAATTTAATTTAATGAACGCCTTGTTTTTGCTTATCTCGGCAAGCGTGGCGCGCCAGTCGCCGTCGCGCCCGTTGAACACGCGCAGGGCATCGCCCGCCGATTTGCGCATCACGTTCCTGAGATAATGCGCCTGCCCTTCCGCAAGCGCGCAGGCCGCGCCGGCTGAAAAATCCGCGTCCGGAACGTATAAACGCACGAGATTTTTATGTTCTTCCATGCCAAAATCACCCGTCTTGCACGTTTTCATCATAAGCCTATTATGCGGGCCGGAGAAAAGAAACCATGTTCTCGGATATCGACCTTTCCCGGCTCGTTTTCACCAAAACGCCGGAATCCTGGCATCCCTACATCAAGCTGACCCGCATCGACCGCCCCGCCGGCATCTGGCTGCTGCTCGCGCCCTGCCTGTGGGGCATCATCCTCGCGGGCACCGGGCTTGCCAATATCTCCCTCCATACCTGCAAACTGCTGCTGCTCTTTGCCCTCGGCGCCGCCCTCATGCGCACGGCCGGATGCATCGTCAACGACCTCTGGGACATGAAGCTCGACGCCGCCGTCGAGAGGACGAAGACCCGCCCCCTCGCCTCGGGCGAGATCGGCGTCGCACAGGCCTTGCGGCTCCTCGGCGTCCTGCTGGCGCTGGCGCTGCTGATCCTCGTCCTGCTGCCGCGCATGGCGATCCTGCTCGGCGTGCTGTCGCTGCTGCTCGTCGCCGCCTACCCCGCGATGAAACGGATAACCTGGGTGCCGCAGCTTTTTCTGGGGTTCACCTTCAACTGGGGGGCGCTGATGGGCTGGGCGGCCGTCACGGGGCATGTTTCGAAACCCGCCTTCCTGCTTTATGCCGCGGGCATTTTCTGGACGCTCGCCTACGACACGATCTACGCCCATCAGGACAAGGAGGACGACGCGCTCGTCGGCGTCAGGTCCACGGCACGGCTCTTCGGCGCCTACAGCAAATATTTCGTCGCGCTGTTTTTCGCGCTGTCGGTGTTCTTCCTGCTCAAGGCGAAATACGCGGCCTCGCCCGGCATCCTGACGCCGCTGCTGACCGCCCTGCCCGCCGCGCATGCCATCTGGCAGCTCAAGAACTGGAACATGGACGATCCGCCCTCCTGCCTCAGGGTTTTCAAGTCAAATCAGATATATGGCCTGCTCGCCCTCCTGATGCTGGCCAGCTAGATTCCGGTTGACGCGTATTCATATTCATAATATTAATTTCATTATGAAAGAAGCAGGACCGAGAATCAAAAAGATCCCCGCAGGCGACACGCACGAGCGTCTCGTCTGCCCCGAATGCGACTATATCGCCTACGACAATCCGAAGATCGTCAACATCGTCATCGCGGTCTACAAGGACAAGAAGACCGGCGAGGAGGAATTCCTCTTCTGCAAGCGCGCCATCTCGCCCGTCGGCAAGTGGACTCTGCCCGGCGGCTACATGGAGAACGGCGAGACCTTGCGGAAAGGCGCGCTGCGCGAAGCTTTCGAGGAAGCGACCGCCAAACCGAAAGTCGGCGCGCTCGTCGCCATCTACCAGCCGCCCAGCAAACACGAGGTCATCATGATCTTCCGCGGCGATATGCGCTCGCGCAAATCCGCGCCGGGCATTGAATCGCTTGAAACGAAGTTTTTCAAGTGGAAGGACATCCCGTGGAACGAACTGGCCTTCCCCTTCATCGCCGACGCGCTGAAAGCCTACAAAAAAACCAAGGATAATCAGAACTTTGCGCCGATATTCCTCAAGCCCAGGCCGCGCCTGTGGCCGCGCGGCGCCGTGAACGGGAACATGCCGCCGCATCAGCCCCCCAAGACTTAGATACTATTGGCGCCTGACAGCGCCTGACACAGAGATATCCTTCGAAACCACGGTGACGCCGCGCTTTCTATCCAGTTCCACCGCACGGAGCAAAGTCTGCGCGGCGGACCGCTTCGGGTCTGTATCCATCTGAACGAGCACGTAGACCTCGCGGCCCGATGCCGCGCAATGGGTGGCCCTGCCCTGATATAGTCCTTTGGTATAGGCAACTGCCTGTGCCAGCGCTGAACAGATAAACAACAGGCCTCTCGTTCATGCCGTCCCGATTGGACTTGGCGCCTGCCAGGCAATGCTCTCCATTGTCAAGATCCGCACGGGCATAGATGCCGCGTCCTCCGGCAACTTCACCCGGGCTCCTGCAGGTCCCTTGCGCCTGCAGCCGACGGCGGAGAACCGGCTTGTGCGTGCAACGGAGCGGCCATCGCGGGCAGAGCCATGCAGGAAAGTGCGCCGCAAACGCGAAGGCGCTTCATGACTGCAATAATCCTTTACCCGCGCGCCTGATGCACCAACTGGCCGATGCGCTGGCTTACCAGCGTGAGCATTTCCAGTTCGACGTCCTTCTCGCGTTTCAGGTCGGAGACCATCTGCACGATCTTGCCGACGACGTCCTGATGCCCGTCGACCCACGCGTCGATGCGCTTTTTCTGCATCTGCGCCGCCGTGCCTGACGATTTCTTTTTTCCGCCCGCGTGCAGGATCGCCGACGTCAGCGCCGCCTGCTGGCTGAAGAAATCGTCGGTGAGGCCGCTGACGACCCGCGCCTGCCAGCTGCTTTGCGGCTCGATGAGCGCCGCCTGCCTTCTCAGCCAGTCGAGGCCGAGCAGCTCGCCCGTCTCGAAATAGGCCGCCGCGACGGCGCGGATGTCGCCCTTCGCGCGGTGGGCGATGGTGATGATGTCGTTCGCCGACGAGAGCAGGTTCAGCACCGCGATCTCCTCCGCGATATCGACCGGCAACCCCTTGTCGATGAACTTCGCCTCGGCGCGGGCCAGCCCCTCGTTGATGCCCTGCGGGATGACGCGGCGGATGTCGCGCCGCAGCATCTCCACGCCCGGCTTGTAGGAGGCGATGCCCGCCGTCACCTGCAAATGCCCGCCGCCGAAGCGCAGGAACCACGTGACCGCGCGCTTGACCATTTGCGAGACCTCGTGGAACGCCGTCATCTGCGCCTGATAGGGCGCCTTGCCGTCCAGCGCCTCGACCGACGCGAGGATCTCGTTCACCCGGAACGATTCCATCACGATCATGAAGGCGCGGATCACCTCCTCGCCGCTCGCCCCGACTTTCAGGATGCGCGACTGCACGAAAGTCGGCCCCATGCGGTTGACCAGCACGTTGACGACCTGCGTCGCGATGATGCCGCGCTTGAGCTTGTGATTGCGGATCTCCTTGCCGTATTTGTGCAGTTCCTTCGGGAAGTAGTCGAACAGCATGCCCTCCAGCGCCGGATCGTCGGGCAGGTCGGTCTTCATCAGTTCGGTGAAGAGCGTCATCTTGGCGTAGGCAAGCAGGATGGACAGCTCAGGCCTTGTCAGGCCGCGTCCCTCGCGCTGCAGCCGCACCAGCGTTTCCTCGTCCGGCAGTCCTTCGAGCGCGCGCCTGATCAGCCCCGCCTTTTCAAGGTCGCGGATGAACTCCGCGTGCATGCCGAGGTTTTCCTTCGCCCGGAACTGCAGAAGGCTTAAGGACTGCGTCTGCTGGTAGTTGTCGCGCAAGACCAGCGCGGCGACTTCCTTGGTCATCTTCTGCAGGAGCTTGTTGCGCTGCGGAAGCGTCATCCTGCGCTTCGCCATGACGTCGGCGAGCAGGATCTTGATGTTGACCTCGTGGTCGGAGCAATCGACGCCGCCGGAATTGTCGATGAAGTCGGTGTTGATACGGCCGCCGAGGCGCGCGTATTCGACCCGCGCCAGCTGCGTCACGCCGAGATTGGCGCCCTCGCCGATCACGCGCGCGCGCACTTCCGTGGCGTCGACGCGGATGGCGTCGTTGCTCTTGTCATCGACGTCGGCGTGGCTCTGCTTCGAGCTCTTGATGTAGGTGCCGATGCCGCCGAACCAGATCAGCTCGGCTTCGGCTTTCAGGATCGCCAAAATCAGCTCGTCCGGCGTGACGTGGTCTTCCTCGATGCCGAAGCATTTCTTGATCTGCGGCGTGAGCTTCAGCGTCTTGGCCGAGCGCTCGTACACCATGCCGCCCGCCGAGAGTTTCTTCTTGTCGTACATGTCCCAGCCGCCGCGGGTCTTGAAGAGCCGCGCGCGCTCGGCATAGCTCACGGCCATGTCCGGATCGGGGTCGCAGAAGATATGGATGTGGTTGAAGGCGCCGAGCAGGCGCATCTTCTTCGACAGAAGCATGCCGTTGCCGAAGACGTCGCCCGCCATGTCGCCGACACCGACCAGCGTGAAGGGCTGGGTCTGCGTGTCCTTGCCCATCTCGTGGAAGTGGCGCATGACCGATTCCCATCCGCCGCGCGCGGTGATGGCGATGGCCTTGTGGTCGTAGCCCGCCGAGCCGCCGGAAGCGAAGGCGTCGCCGAGCCAGAACCCGGCTTCCGCGGAAAGCGCGTTGGCGATGTTGGAGAAGGTCGCCGTGCCCTTGTCCGCCGCGACGACGAGATAGGGGTCGATGCCGTCATGGCAGACGACGTCCTTCGGGCGGACGATCTTGCCGCCGACGTTGTTGTCCGTCAGATCAAGCAGCGCCTTGATGAATATCTTGTAGCAGGCGATGCCCTCTTCCTGATAGGCGGCGCGGCCGCTGGTCTTGGGCGGCTGCTTGACGACGAAGCCGCCCTTCGCGCCGACCGGCACGATCACCGCGTTCTTGACCATCTGCGATTTCATCAGCCCCAGAATCTCGGTGCGGAAGTCGTCATGCCTGTCCGACCAGCGGATGCCGCCGCGCGCGATCTCCCCGCCGCGCAAATGCACCGCCTCGACGCGCGTGGAATAGACGAAAATCTCCACGTGCGGGCGCGGCAGCGGCAGGTCGGGGATCATGCGGCTGTTGAGCTTGACGGCGAGGACGGATTTCGGCGTGCCGTCGGCGTGCGTCTGGAAGTAGTTGGTGCGCAGCGTGTTCTCGACCAGCGTCTTGAAGCCGCGCAGGATGCGGTCGTGGTCGAGCTTCTGCACCTCCTGCAGCATGTCGAGGATATGCGCCGCCGTTTTGCGGCCGCGTTTTTCCGGCGGCATCCTGACTTTCGGGTCGTGCATCTCGAGGTAGAGGTTGACGAGCTCGCGCGCGATCTTCGGGTACATGCCGAGCACCTGCTCGATGTAGGCGACGCTGAAGGGGAACTTCTGCTGGCGCATGAACCTGTTGTAGGCGCGCAGGATGATGATCTCCCGCCACGTCAGGTTGGCGCTCAAGACCAGCCTGTTGAGCGCGTCGTTTTCGGCGCGGCCCTTCCACACCTGCAGGAAGGTTTCCTCGAAGTTGTTCTTGACGAGGTCCATCCGGATTTTCTCCGCACCGAGCAGCGCGAAGTCGTGAATCCAGACGGTTTCGCCGCCGCGCCCGCGCGGGTGCACTTCATAAGGCATTTCCGAGAGGCCTTTCAGCCCCATGTTCTCCAGCACCGGCAGGATCTCGGAGAGCGAGACGGGGCTGTCCTTGTGATAAACCTTGAGGCGCGCCGTGCTTCCCGGCTCGCCCTGCAGGCGGTAGAAATCGACGCAGATCTTGTCGTCGCCGTGCAGCAAATCCTCCAGCCGGCGGATGTCGTGAATGGCGTTGGTGATCTCGACGGATTCATGGTACGCGGAGGAAAAGGCCCTGCCGTAAACGTCGGCCAGCGCGGCGCCCTGCGTCTTGCCGTGGGTGATGATCAGCACCTGCCTGAGGCGCTCGTCCCACTCGCGGCCCAGCTCGATGAGCTTGCGTTCCGTCTCTGCCTGGTCGAAGCGCCTGCGCGGGCCTTCGTCGAAGCGGATGGTGAAGAGGATGCGCGCCAGCGGGCTGTCGTCGAGGTTGGTGAAATAATTGGTGGACTTGCCGCCGACCGCCTCTTCGAGGATGGCCTCGGCCTGCGCGCGGAAGCGCGTATTGTAGCGGTCGCGCGGCACGTAGACGAGGCACGACATGTATTGCTGCATCGGGTCGGCGTGGGTGAAGAGCGCGACGCGGTGCTTGGCGCGCAGGCGCAGCAGGCCGATCGCCGTGTCGTAAAGCTCGTCCGCCGGCGCCTGGAACAGCTCGTCGCGCGGCATGGTTTCGAGGATGTGCTCGAGCGCGGCGCGGTCGTGCGTGCCGGAGTGGAAGCCGGATTTCTTGATGATCTCGCGCACCTTGAGGCGGACGATCGGCACCTCGCCGGTACGGCAGGAATAGGTACCGGAGGTGAACAACCCCACGAACAGGTGCATGCCCGAAAGCCTGCCCTTCTTGTCGTAGATGCGCACCCCGACGGCGTCGAGCGGCGCGCGGCGGTGGACGTTCGAATACTGCCCGATCAGCTTGCTGATCATCACCGGAGACTTCGCGCTCCGCATGGCCGCCGCCTCGGGCGCGCCCGCGCCGCGGCCGAAGCCTTCGAGCGCGTTTTTTTTCATCACGCCGAGGTCGGTGCCCGCCACGGCCACGGACTGCGTCTTGCCGTTCGCGCCGGAAAAGCGGAACGCGCGGTAGCCGAGGAAGGTGAAATTGCCGTTTTGCAGGTATTTGAGAAAGTCATAGGCCTCGCTCAGGTCGTCGGCGCGGGCCGGATCGTTCGACGTCGCCTCGAGGCTCCGCACCACGTCGTCCATCCTGACCATCAGGTTCTTCCAGTCGCCGGTCGCGGCGCGCACGTCGTCCAGCACCTCGCCGAGCCGCGCCGCCAGCCTGTCCGCCGCCTCGGGCGAGAGCATCTGTTCGAGCTGGATGTAAACGTAAGATTCCGTGACGTATCCCCTGCCCTTTTCCGCCTGAATGTCCTTCAATCTGCCGCCCTTGCCGCGCGACGCCTGCAGGATCGGGTGGAACAGCACCTCGACCGTCAGGTTCTGCGCCGCCAGTTCCGCCGTCACGGAATCGATGATGAACGGCATGTCGTCGTTGACGAGCTGGATGACGCTGTGCGGCGCGTGCCAGCCGTCGCGCTTCTGCTCCGGCGTGAAGACGCGCACGTTCTGCTTTCCGGGTTTCCGCGTCTCCGCGCTCGCGAACATCGACGCCACCACGCGCTGCAAGTCCTTCGCGCTCCACCCCTCCATGTCCTCGACCGGAACGCGCTGGTAAAAGGCCTTGGCAAAAGCGGAGAGCGTTTTCTTTTCCGTGCTCATGATTTTTCCTTCAAATTGCTGTGCGTGTTGCTTGCGGGAATGAGATGCGCTTGATGCGGGCATGAGGGGGGACTCCTTTTCCTGACATGATAGGGTAGCGAAGTATCCAAAAAGTTAAAACACCCGCAAAATCAAAAGGGCGCACCCTGACGGTACGCCCTTTTTTATCGCTATGAAAGCCGGAGCTTCAAGCCGCCTTGAGGGGTTTGTCGCCCTTCTTCCAGCCGCACTGGATCAGGCCGCCGTTCTGGAAGCCGTCGAGCAGGCGCAAGACTTCCTCGACGTTGCGGCCGACGCTCAGGTCGTTTACGGAAACATGGCGGATGACGCCCTTCGGATCGACGATGAAGGTCGCGCGCAGGCAGACGCCCGCGCCCTCGTGCAGGATGCCGAGCGCGTTGGACAGCTCATGTTTAATGTCGGACAGCATCGGAAACGGCAGATCCTTCAGGTCCGGATGGTGCTGGCGCCAGGCGAGGTGGACGTAGTCCGAATCCGTGCTCATGCCCAGCACTTGCGCGCCGCGGCTTTCGAAGTCCTTGTTGAGCTTGCCGAAGGTCGCGATTTCCGTCGGGCAGACGAAGGTGAAATCTTTCGGCCACGCGAACAGAACCAGCCACTTGTCCTTGTAGGTCGTGTTGGTGATTTCTTTGGTGAAGTTGCTCGCGTCGGTGGAAACGACGCCCGTGAGCTTGAATTCCGGAAATTTATGGCCGACAGTCAGCATATGCATACCCTTTCTGTTAACGCTCTGAAATAGAAACAGCGATAAAATGCGCCGCAGCCGCAGGTTTGTCAACACCGCGTCCATTTTCGTAATTTCATCTTTTTTGCTATTTCACGTCCCGAACTTCAGCGTGGACGGGCGATAGTCCTTGATGCCTTCGTCCGGATAGCCGCGCGTGTTCGCCTGATAAACGACGCCGTCCATTTCCTGCCTCTTCACGCCATGCTGATGCCCGAACAGCCAGAATTTGAGCTTTTTGCCGGCATCATACCGCACAAGGTTCCGCATCAGGCTCGTTCCCCGCTGCGCGTACTTGGCCAGCGGAACGTTATCCCGAAAATCGATAAGCTCGGCACGCGGCACCGTATGCGTGACAACGACGATCGTATGGATGGAGGAATCCCGATTGAATTTTACCACCTGGTCGCGCAGCGCGTAATAATCGCGGCGCGCCAGCTTCGCGAACGAAGCCGCCTCGTTGAAACTCGCTTTCAGAAGACCGCGCCCCTCCCTGATGGCCTGCCGGCGCGGCAATTCGTCCACGATCCTGTAGTCCCAATGGCCGTTCCGCCCGATAACGGCAACGCCGTCTTTGACAAAAGGCTTGTCCCGCAGGTAGACCGCGTTCGGTATCCGCGCGATGCCCTGACGCAGTTTCTCTTCAACCGCCTTGAAGTCGAAATTGTAACCGTAATCCGGCATGCCGGTGCGGAACTCGTGATTGCCGTCGA
>JAGXAX010000326.1 GCA_018971405.1 Alphaproteobacteria bacterium
TTTTTGAACGACGAGAACGAAGATCAGGTCGCGGCCTTCGTCAAGGCGCATCCGGAATTTTCAGTCTCCGGCGATTTCCTCAAACTCACGCCGCTGCGGCACGGCACCGACGGCTTCTTCGCCGCGAAGCTGGAAAAGACGCGCTCATGAGCGATCTCTCGAAAGCCGGAAAAATCGCGGGCAGTCTCGGCGTGCTGCTGAAGGCGGAGCGCGTCGCGCACGCGGTGATGAAAGGCATGCACGGCCGCCGCCGCACCGGCACGGGCGAGGCGTTCTGGCAGTTCCGCCCGTGGGCTTCTGGCGACGCGCGGCGCGACATCGACTGGCGGCAGACGGCAAAACGCGATAATGTGTTCATCCGCCAGACGGAATGGGAAGCGGCGCAAACGGCATGGTTGTGGCGAGACGCTTCGGCGTCCATGGATTTCGGGATCAAGAAGGAATACGCGGAAACATTGCTGCTCGCGCTCGGCATCGTGCTGCTCAACGGCGGCGAGCAGGCGGGGCTGCTCGGCTCCGGCCTCGCGCCGCAGACGGGGGCGCCTGCCATCGAGCGCCTCTTCGCAGCCCTGCCCGCGCAAAAGGAACTGTCGGAAAACGCCCACCCCGCCGCAGCCTTCTCGCATGTCGTTTTGATCGGCGATTTTTATTTTCCGCTTGAGAAATTGCGCGCATTTTGCGCCCCTCTCGCCGCGCGGCGGGTGACGGGAACACTGGTGCAGATATTCGACCCCGCCGAGAAGGACCTGCCTTACAAGGGCCGCGTGCGCTTCGAGGACATCGAGGGGCTGGACGCGGACGCGGCCGACATTCCGCAGGTCGAGGCGATCCGCGCGGATTACGCCGGAAAATTCGCCGCGCATCAGGAGGCGCTCGCGGAAACGGCAAAGCGCTTCGGCTGGCGGTTCGAAAAATTTTCCACGGACACGAAGCCCGAAGCCGCGCTGACGCGGCTCTGCGATATGCTGGGGACGCATGCCTGAGGGAATGGCATTCCTGTTCCCGTGGCTGCTCGGCGCTTTTGCCGTTTTGCCCGCGTTGTGGTGGCTTCTGCGCGCCCTGCCGCCAAGGCCGAAGACGATAAAATTCCCCGCGCTTTTCCTTCTCAGGGGCATCGCGCCGAAACGCAAGACGGCCGCGCGCGCGCCGTGGTGGCTTTTGCTGCTGCGCTGTCTTGCCGCCGCTCTGTTCATCCTCGCCTTTGCGGAGCCGGTGCTGCATCCGGCGGAGCGGCTCCCGGGCGGCGCGACGGGCGGTGTACTGGTCGCGTTCGACGACGGCTGGGCGTCGGCCAGCCACTGGCGGGAACGCATGGAGAAGCTCGACGATCTGCTGCAGCAGATCGGGCAGAGCGGCCGGTCGGTGATCATCGTTCCGACCGCGCCGTCGGCAGAGGACGGGCATGTCCATATGTACGGCCCGATGGAGGCGGCGCAAGCGGCGCAATGGGCGGAACGGCTCGCGCCGCAGCCGTGGCCGGACGCGCCGGCGGCGGCCGCCGCGCTGGCCGCAAAGGCGGAAAAGGCGCAGCGGGTGGGCTATGCGGTTTTGTTCAGCGACGGCGTGACGCCGGATGCCGCGGACTCGCGAAGTCTGCTTGAAAAGATGAACGCCGTGGTGACGGACGACCGCGTCAACGATCCGGTCATTTTGCGGCAGGAGGATGATACGCATTATTCCATCGAACGCCTGCGCGCCGTGAAACACCCTGAAACGGTTACAGTCGCGGCTCTGACGGCGGGCGGCGATATCGCCGATGAAACAAAGGCCGTTTTCACCGCCGGAGAAGAAAATAAAGGTTTCACGTGGAACATTTTGCCGCAAGCGCGCGACAAAACCGCGCGCCTTGCCGTAGGCGGGGCGAACATGGCCTCCGCCGTCTTCCTGACGAACGCGCAGTGGAAGCGCCGTCCGGTGGGCATCATCGCGGATGCGTCCGGCCGTGAAAACCGCGATTTCCTCAGCGGCGCCTATTATAT
>JAGXAX010000327.1 GCA_018971405.1 Alphaproteobacteria bacterium
TATTTCAACAGGCTGAAGCTTAACCGAATCTTCATTGACTTATGCTCAAATAGAGTATAATACTTATGCTCATAATGAGTATAATAGTATACGGGGAGAAAATCCCTGAAAAGGAGCGCCCCATGTTCGATACCGTGATGAAGCAACAAAGCGCGACGGATGCCCTCTATGCCAAAGTCAGCCGCGTCATCGACCCGCTCAGCTGGCGGGAATTCGCACCGGTGATCGACAGGATCAACCGCCTGAAGCGGGAAAGGAACGCCGTCATCCTCGCGCACAACTACATGACGCCGGAGATTTTCCACTGCGTCGCGGATTTTTCGGGCGACAGCCTGCAGCTCGCGCAGCAGGCGGCGCAGACCGATGCCGAAGTCATCGTGCAGGCGGGCGTGCATTTCATGGCGGAAACGTCGAAGATACTCTCGCCCGAAAAGACGGTGCTGATCCCCGACGTGAAGGCAGGCTGCTCGCTCGCGTCCTCGATCACGGCGGCGGATGTGCGGCTGCTGCGCGAGAAATATCCCAATGTTCCTATCGTCACCTATGTCAATACCTCTGCCGGGGTGAAGGCTGAATCCGACATCTGCTGCACTTCGTCGAACGCGCTCGCCGTGGTCGAAAGCCTCCCCTCCGACACGGTCCTGATGATCCCCGACCAGTACCTCGCCCGAAACACCGCGCAAAAAACGAAGAAGAAAATCCTCACCTGGCAGGGCGCCTGCGAGGTGCACGAGCGCTTCACGCCGGAGGAGATCAGGAAATTCCGCGCCGCCTGGCCGGATGCCGTCATCCTCGCCCATCCCGAATGCCCGCCGGAGGTGGTCGCGGAAGCCGACTTCGCCGGCTCGACCAAGGCGATGAGCGACTATGTGACCGAAAAACGGCCGAAACGCGTCGTCATGATCACCGAATGCTCGATGTCGGACAACGTCTCCGTCAACAACCCCGACGTCGAATTCGTGCGCCCGTGCAACCTTTGCCCGCACATGAAGCGCATCACCCTCGACAAAATCCTCCATTGCCTCGAAACCATGACGCACGAAGTGACGGTCGATCCCGCGATCGCGGCCCGCGCGCGGCGGGCGGTGGAGAATATGCTGGCCGTGAAACCGTAACATAAAGGTGTGACATGAAAAACGACATCGTCATCATCGGCGGGGGCGCGGCGGGGCTGATGACCGCCCTGGCGCTTGCGGAACGGCAAAAAAAAGCCACCGTCCTCAGCGCCGCGACTCTGGGCGAAAGCTGCTCGAGCGCGCTGGCGCAGGGCGGGCTCGCCGCCGCGGTGGATGAAAGCGACAGCCCCGCCCTCCATGCCGCCGACACGCTGAAGGCCGCCGCGGGCACGGCGGACAGGGAGGCCGTGGCCGCGCTCGTCGCCGATGCTCCGGAGGCGGTGGCGCTTCTCGCGCGCCTCGGCGTCGCGTTCGACCGCGACGGAAGCGGGAAATTCCGGCTCAACCGCGAGGCCTGCCACGCCCGCCGCCGCGTTTTGAAGGCCAGGGCGGGCGACGGTTTCGGCCGCGAACTGATGCGCGCCCTGGTCGCCGCTGTCAGAAACACGCCTGCCATCGCCGTCATTGAAAACGTCGCCGCCGAACGGCTGATCGTGCGGGAAAAGCGCGTAACCGGCGTGATGACCGGCACGGGCGCGATTTCCGCGGGCGCCGTCGTGCTCGCCACCGGCGGGCTCGGCGGGCTTTATGCGGCGACGACCAATCCGCTCTCTTCCGTCGGGCGCGGGATCGCGCTCGCCGCCCGCGCGGGCGCGCTCTTGTCCGACCTCGAATTCGTGCAGTTCCACCCGACCGCGCTCGACATCGGGGAAGACCCGGCCCCGCTTGCCTCCGAGGCCCTGCGCGGCGACGGCGCGCTTCTTTTGAACAGCCGCGGCGAAAGATTCATGGCCAATTATCACCCGATGGGCGATCTGGCGCCGCGCGACGTCGTCTCCCGCGC
>JAGXAX010000328.1 GCA_018971405.1 Alphaproteobacteria bacterium
TTTTCGATCATATCCTCGCCCGCAAAAACGCGCGCGTGACGATCGTCGGCGCGACCTCGGGCGACACCGGCTCCGCCGCCATCGCGGCCTTCAAGAACAAGGGCAGCGCGGATATCTTCATCCTCCACCCCAAAGGCCGCGTCTCGGAGGTGCAGCGCCGCCAGATGACGACGGTCGATGCCGCGAACGTGTTCAACCTCGCCATCGAGGGCAGCTTCGACGACTGCCAGAACATCGTCAAGACGCTGTTCAACGACGGAAAATTCCGCGATGAAATGGCGCTTTCCGCCGTCAATTCGATCAACTGGGCGCGCATCCTCGCGCAGACGGTCTATTACGCGCACGCGGCCGCGCGCCTGCGAAAACCCGTCAGTTTCTGCGTGCCGACGGGGAACTTCGGCAACATCTACGCGGGACATGTGGCGCGGCAAACGGGCGCGAAAATCGACAAGCTCATCGCCGCCGTCAACCGCAACGACATTTTGCACCGTTTCTTCGAGACCGGCGAGATGAAAACCAGCGCCGTTGCGCCCAGCCTCAGCCCCAGCATGGACATTCAGGTCTCCAGCAACTTCGAGAGGCTGCTTTTCGAGCTGCAAAACCGCGACGGAACGGCCACCGCCAGGGCGATGGAAACCTTCCGCGCGACGGGGGCGTTCACCGCCGCGCCGGAAATCATGGCACAGCTCAAAGCGGGATTCGCCAGCGGCAGGCAGGACGACGAACAAACGCTCGCCTCCATCCGCGCAACCCATGAAAAATACGGCTACACCGCCGACCCGCACACCGCCGTCGGCATCGGTGTGGCGGAGGCGTGGCGCAAAAATAACCCGCATATGCCCGTGGTCGCGCTCGCCACCGCCCATCCGGCCAAGTTCCCCGACGCCGTCAAACGCGCCACCGGCAGCGCGCCCGCCCTGCCGCCGTTTCTCGCCGATCTCCACGACCGCCCCGAAAAATGCGACACCCTGCCCGCCGATGTCGCCGCCGTGGAAAAATACATGCGGGAACGGGCGCGAAAACGCTAATTTTATTACAAAATAAATTGAAATGCCCGCTGGAAATATGCCGCCGGAGGCAGTAATCTCTTGGTTCAACATGCAATAAGCAGGCCGCGAACAGGGATGCCATGGCGCAAAAACCGAATAGCAATGTCATCAGGCTGAGCCTGTTTGACCGTCCGCTGGCCAGCGGCAAGGCGCCGGAGAAGTTCACCTTTTACAACTATTTCACCTTCCGCAACATGGTGATCGCGCTCGGCATCCTCGTGCTGCTGGTGTTCCTGGCGGGGGCGGTTTCGGCGCGCGTCGCCTTCATGACCGGCGCGCTCATCGCCTTCGCGCTGCTGATTTTGGCGGAAATGTCCTCGCGCCGCCGCTGGGAAAAGGACATGCTCGAGCAGATCCGCCACATGAGCAGCGACTACGACCGCCTCGTGCGCGACGTCGCGCGCAACCGCAACGACACGGCGCTGCTGCGCAAGAACCTCGCGGGCGCCGCCAACGCCGTCGCGCGCAGCGCCGACAAGGCGCCGGACGAGCAGATCGACCAGCGCATGCTCAAGGGCATGATCGATCAGCTCGCCAGGCTCGACGAACTGCCGGAGCCGGACCAGGAGGAACTCGACATCCCGCCCGAACAGGACCTCGGCGTCGCCGCCGGCGGCGACCCCGACAAGGTCGGGCTCCACCTCACGGAGACGCAGGTGCTGCATCTCGTCCAGACCGCGACAAAGCAGGACCGCGTCGATCTCTTCCTCCAGCCCGTCGTCGGCCTGCCGCAGCGCAAGGTGCGTTTTTACGAGATGCTGTCGCGCATCCGCGTCCAGCCCGACGCCTACCTGCCCGCCGGCCGCTACATCGGCATCGCCCGCCGTCAGGCGCTCATCCCCATCATCGACAACCTGCTGCTGCTGCGCGGCCTGCAGATCATCCGCAAGGCCGAGGAGAAAAACC
>JAGXAX010000032.1 GCA_018971405.1 Alphaproteobacteria bacterium
TCAAGCCCGCGCATTTCTACAACGCCGTCCACGGCCGCATCTACGAGGCCGTATCCAAGTTCGTCGAGCGCGGGCAGGACGCGAGCCCGATCACGCTCAGGAATTATTTCGAGAAAGACGGCGACCTCGCGCACGTCGGCGGCGGGCAGTATCTGGCCGATCTTGCCGCCGGCGTCATCAGCGTCGTCAATGTCGCCGACTACGGCCGCACGGTTTACGAGTTGCACCTGCGGCGCGCGCTGATCTCCCTCGGCGAGGACGTGGTCAATGATGCCTTCGACCACAACATCGACAGCGCGGCGGGCGAGCAGATCGAGCGGGCGGAAAAGCGCCTCTTCGACCTCGCCACCGCCGGCGACTACAAAAAGGGTTTCGTGCCGTTCAAGGAGTCGCTCACCAACGCGATCAGACACGCCGAAAAGGCCTACCAGAACGAAGGGCGCATCACCGGCATCACCACCGGCCTGATCGATATGGACAAGAAGCTCGGCGGCCTGCAGAATTCCGACCTCGTCATCCTTGCCGGACGTCCGGCGATGGGAAAGTCGGCGCTGGCGACCAACATCGCGCTCGCCGCCGCGCGCGCCTGGCTCGACAGCCACGGGCGCGAGGGCGCGGTCGTCGGCCTCTTCTCGCTCGAAATGTCGGCGGAGCAGCTGGCGACGCGTATTCTCGCCGACCTGACGGGCGTGCCGTCCGACAAGATCCAGCGCGGCGAGGTGCGCGACACGGACTTCGGCAGGTTCGTCGAGGCGAGCGACACGCTCTCGCGCCTGCCGCTTTACATCGACGACACGCCGGGGCAGACCATCGGCGCGATCCGCGCCCGCGCCCGCCGCCTGCAGCGGCAGAACAAACTCGGCCTGATCGTGCTCGACTACATCCAGCTGGTGCAGGGCACGGGCCGCGGCGGGGACGTCAACCGCGTGCAGGAAATCTCCGAGATCACGCGGGGCCTGAAGACGCTGGCGAAGGAGCTCAACGTGCCGGTGCTGGCGCTCTCGCAATTGTCGCGTCAGGTCGAGAACCGCGACAACAAGCGCCCGCAGCTTTCCGACTTGCGCGAGTCTGGATCGATCGAGCAGGACGCGGACGTGGTGATGTTCGTCTACCGCGAGGAATATTATTTGCAAAAAGAACCGGCGCGCGCGCTGGAGGAATCCGAGGAAAAATTCAACCAGCGCTACGCCGACTGGCAGAAGCGCCTCGAGGAAAGCCACAATCTGGCCGAATGCATCATCGGCAAGCAGCGCCACGGCCCGACCGGCACCGTCAAGCTGAAGTTCGAGGCGGAATTCACGCGCTTCAGCAACCTCGAAAGCTATGGCGACGAGCCGCCCGGTTGATTTTAGCGGATTAGATTTTCCATGACTGATTCTTCCCCGCCTTTGTCGCTTCTCGAAATCCGGCTCGACGCCGTTTGCCGCAACTATCTCCTGTTGCAAAAGAAACTGGAGCGGGGCTGCGATCTCGCCGCCGCCGTCAAGGCCGATGCCTATGGGCTCGGCGCGCATAAAGTCGTGCCGGCGCTCTACCGTGCCGGCTGCCGCCATTTTTACGTCGCCCACGCCGAAGAGGGCATCAGGGCGCGCGCCGTTCTGCCCGAAGACGCGGGCAAAGCGCATGTTTACGTTCTACATGGAACCGGCGGCACGGATGCGGAAGAATTTTTGCGCCACGACATGACCCCCGTCCTCAACGGTTTCGGCGATATCGAGAACTGGGCGGCGCTGGCGCGGCGCAAGGAAAAGAAACTCCCCGCCGTCCTCCAGCTCGACACCGGCATGAACCGGCTCGGCCTCGCCGCCGATGAAATTGCGCGGCTTTGCGCCGTGCCGGATATTTTGCAGCCGCTCGACCTGCGCTACGTCATGAGCCACCTCGCTTGCGCCGATGAACCCGCCCATCCCAAAAACCGCGCGCAGCTGGAAAAGTTCAAACGCCTGACGGGCGCGCTGGGGCTGCCGTGCCGCCTGAGTCTCGCCAATTCGGCGGGAATTTTTCTGGGAACGGACTATCATTTTGATCAGGCGCGGCCGGGATGCGCGCTTTATGGCATCAACCCGACGCCCGATGCCCCCAACCCGATGCAGGGCGTCATAACGCTGAAGGCGCGGATTCTGCAAATACGCGACACGGCGGCAGGCGAGACGGTCGGTTACGGCGCGGCCTATGCCGCCGCGCGGCCGGTGAAGCTCGCGACAATTTCCGTCGGATATGCCGATGGACTCTTGAGAAGCTTCGGCAAAAACGGCATGGTTTATATCGGCGGGTGTGCGTGCCCGTTGACCGGACGGGTGTCGATGGATCTGGTCGTCGCGGATGTGACCGGCGTCGCGGCGCAAGCCGGAGATTATGCCGAGATCGTCGGCGCGCACCAGACGGCGGACGACGTCGCGGCGGCGGCGGGCACCATCGGTTATGAAATTTTGACGGATCTTGGCCGGAGGTATAAAAGATCTTATACCGGCTAAGGACATGCAAGACGGGATGGATGAAATGGATTTAGGACAGGGCGCGGAACGGCTGGAACAGGCGGAATGCTCCGTCCTCGGCTTGCCGCAGCTGTTTTTGCAGCGGCTGGGGCGCGTGGCGATCAGCTTCTGCGCCGCCGTCGGACGATTGGCCGAGTTCACCGGCCGCAGCGTCGCGCATTGCGTCACGCCGCCGTTTTTCCCGCGGCTTTTGTTCCGCCAGCTGATCGACATCGGCTATTACTCGCTGCCGGTCGTCGGCCTCACGACTTTCTTCACCGGCATGGTGCTGGCGCTGCAAAGCTACAGCGGCTTCTCGCGCTTTTCGGCGGCCTCGGCCATCCCCAACGTGGTTGTACTCTCCATCACGCGCGAGCTTGCGCCGGTGCTGGCGGGGCTGATGGTGGCGGGGCGCGTCGGCGCGGCGATCGCGGCGGAGCTCGGCACCATGCGCGTGACGGAGCAGATCGACGCGCTCACCACCCTTTCCACCAACCCGTATAAATATCTCATCGCGCCGCGCCTGATCGCCGGCACCGTCATGCTGCCGCTTTTGGTGCTGGCCGGCGACATCATCGGCGTTTTCGGCGGCTACGTGGTGAGCGTCTATTCGCTCGGCTTCGTGCCCGGCACCTATCTGCAGAACACCTGGCAGTTCCTCCAGCACGGCGACGTGACGTCGGGCCTGTGGAAGGCGGCGGTGTTCGGCTTCATCGTCACGCTGATGGGCTGCTACAACGGCTTCAATTCCGACCGCGGGGCGCAGGGCGTCGGTGCGGCGACGACCAACGCCGTCGTCTCGTCCTCGATCCTGATCCTCGTCTTCGACTATTTCCTCACGCAAATCTTCTTCACGGTGGTGAAATGACGGCGAAGCTCGCACTGTCCGGCGTTTGCAAGGCCTTCGGCGACAACAAGGTGCTGAACGGCGTGGACATCGAAATCGAAAAGGGCAAGTCGCTGGTGGTGATCGGCGGCTCCGGCACGGGGAAATCGGTGATGATCAAGTCCGTCCTCGGTCTCCTCAGGCCCGACAGCGGCTCGATCAAGGTGGACGGCGCCGAGACCACGACGATGGACTCTTCCGCGCGCGACGCGCTGATGAAGAAATTCGGCATGCTCTTTCAGGGCGGGGCGCTGTTCGACAGCATGAGCGTGTGGGAGAACGTCGCCTTCGGCCTCGTGCAAGGGCAGGCGATGGGCCGGAAAGAGGCTAAGCCCATCGCCATGGAGCGCCTGCGCGCCGTCGGGCTGCCCGCGCGCGTCGCCGACCTTTATCCGGCGGAACTTTCGGGCGGGATGCAAAAGCGCGTCGCGCTCGCCCGCGCGGTGGCGACCAGGCCCGAAATCATCTTCTTCGACGAGCCGACTACCGGCCTCGACCCGATCATGGCCGACGTCATCAACGACCTGATCATCGCCGCGAGCAAGGATCTCGGCGCGACCACGCTCTCCATCACCCACGACATGGCGAGCGCGCGCAAGATCGCCGACAACATCGCGATGATCTACAAGGGCAAGATCATCTGGCACGGGGCGGCGGGCGATATCGATAATTCCGGCAACCCATACGTCGACCAGTTCATTCGCGGGCAGGCGGCCGGCCCGATTAAGATGGAAACATGACAGAGAAAAAGCAAGGCTTCCTGCTCCGCGCGCTGCTGGCGCTTTTCTCGCTCGGCATCATCGGCGTGATCTTCGGCCTCGCCGCCGCCGGCGCGCTGCTGCACTATTTCGGCCGCGGCCTGCCGGACATCGGCGACCTCGCCCACTACGAGCCGCCGATCGTGACGCGCGCCTACGCCTCCGACGGGCGGCTGCTCGCCTCCTTCTCGACGCAGAACCGCGTCTACGTGCCGTTCGCCTCCATCCCGCCGCGGGTGATCGATGCCTTCCTCTCCGCCGAGGACAAGGACTTCTACCGTCATGCGGGCATCGACATCCCCGGCATCATCCGCGCCGCGGTTTTCGACATCACCCACCCGCACCATCGCAAGATGGGCGGCTCAACCATCACCCAGCAGGTGGCGAAGAACTTCTTCCTCAGCGACAAGGTGAGTTACGTCCGCAAGATCAGGGAGGCCATCCTCTCCTTCCGCATCGAGCAGGCCTACACCAAGGACCAGATCCTCGCGCTCTACCTCAACGAGATCTATCTGGGGCAGGGCGCGTACGGCGTCGCGGCGGCGTCGCTCAAATACTTCAACAAGCCGCTGGACGAGCTGACACTGGAGGAGGCCGCGTTCCTCGGCGCGCTGCCGAAGGCGCCCAACAATTACAATCCCGAAACGCACTATGCCGCCGCCGTCGAGCGCCGCAACTGGGTCTTGGGCGAAATGGCCAAGAACGGCTACATCACGCAAGCGGCGGCCGCCGCCGCCGCGCAGAAGCCGATCACCCTCGTCCGCCCCGACGGGCATCAGGTCGTCAACTACCCCTATTTCGCCGAGGAGGTGCGCCGCAAGCTTGACGAGCTTTACGGCGAGAAGGCGCTTTACGAAGGCGGGCTGCTGGTCAAGACGACGCTCGTGCCGCGCTACCAGCGCCTTGCCATCGCCGCCCTGCGCGACGGGCTGGTGGCCTACGACATGCGCCGCGACGGCCTGCACAGCAAGCCGCTCGCGCATCTCGACGTCGCGGACGGCAAATGGAAACTGCCGCTCGCGCAAGTGAAGCTGCCGCCGGGCGGCGACGCCTTCACGCCCGCGGTGGTGCTGAAGAGCGACGCGAAGCGCGCGGTCGTCGGCTTCGCCGACGGCACGAAGGGCGTCATCCCCTACGACGGCATGAAGTGGGCGGCGACGCACGGCGTGCCGCCCAGAACCGTCGCCGCGCTCCTGCAGCCGGGCGACGTCTGGCTGACGGCGCCGCTCGCCGACGGAAAAGAGGGCGGAAAAGAGGGCGGCTTGCCGGTCTACGGCCTGCGGCAGGTGCCGAAGGTCGAGGGCGGGATGGTCGTCATGGACCCGCACACGGGGCGCGTCTTCGCGCTGGTCGGGGGCTTCTCCTACGAAATGAGCCAGTTCGACCGCGCGACGCAGGCCGAGCGCCAGCCGGGCTCGACCATCAAGCCGTTCGTCTATCTCACGGCGCTCGAGAACGGCTTCACTCCCGCGACGCTGGTGGCCGACGAGCCGTTTGAAATCAGCCAGGGCCCGGGGCTGCCCGAATGGAATCCGAAGAACTACGCCGGAAAATACCTCGGCCTCGTGCCGATGCGCATCGGTCTCGAGCGCTCGCGCAACCTCATGACCATCCGCCTCGCCAACGACGTCGGCATGGACAAGGTCGCGGCGACGGTGGAGAAATTCGGCATCATGGACAACATGCCGCCGCTGCTCTCCATGTCGATCGGAGCGGGAGACGTAACGCTGCTGCGCATGGCGGCCGGCTACGCGGCCTTCGCCAACGGCGGCAAGAAGGTGACGCCGACGCTGATCGACCGCGTGCAGGACCGCTACGGCAAGACCCTCTACGTGCATGACAGCGCGCCCTGCCCCGACTGCGGGCCGCTGATCGCCTGGCGCGGGCAGGCGACGCCCGTCATCCCCGACACGCGCGAACAGCTCGACGACCCGCGCTACAACTACCAGATCGTCTCCATGCTCGAAGGCGTGGTACAGCGCGGCACGGGCATCCTGCTGCGCAATATCGGCCGCCCCGTCGCGGGGAAGACCGGCACCACCAACGACTCCAAGGACGCGTGGTTCATCGGCTTCACGCCCGACCTGCTGGTCGGCGTCTACGTCGGATACGACGAGCCGAAATCGCTCGGTCCGCGCGAGACCGGATCGCGCGATGCCGCGCCGGTCGTGCGGCAGTTCATGATGGCGGCGCTGAAAGACGTGCCGCCTCAGCCATTCAGCGTGCCGAACGGCATCGACCTCGTGCGCATCAACGAGATGACCGGCACGCGCGCCAAGCCGGGCGACGCGAAGACCATCATCGAGGCCTTCACCGATGGCGACGAGCCGGGCGACGAGCCGACGATGTGGACTGGCCATGCCGTGACGCCCGTCTCCAACCTGACCCACGCGAGCGAGGGCGTCGATACCGGCCTCGGCGGGCTTTACTGATGGCCGACGGCCTTTGGGCGGCGGTCGACGGCTATATCGACGCGGCGCTGGTTTTTCAGGATGACGCCCTGCGCCATGCGCTCGCCGAAACCGAAAAGGCGGGCGCGCCCGCGATCAACGTCAGCCCCGCGCAGGGCAAGCTCCTCTACCTGCTGGCGAAGCTCGTGAACGCAAGGCGCATCCTCGAAATCGGCGCGCTCGGCGGCTACAGCGCCATCTGGATGGGCTCCGCGCTGCCGGAAGGCGGGCGGCTCGTCACCATCGAGCACAGCTGGAAATACGCGGCGCTGGCGCGGGCGAACATTGTTTATGCCGGTTTATCGGACAAGGTCGAAGTGGTCGAGGGCGCGGGGCTGGACGTCTTGCCGGCGCTCGAAGGCCCCTTCGACCTGATCTTCATCGACGCCGACAAGCCGAACAATCCGGAATATTTCCGCTGGGCGATGAAGCTGTGCCGCGAAGGCGGCGCGATCGTCGTCGACAATGTCGTGCGCGGCGGCGGCGTGATCGACGCGGAAAATGCGGATTCAAGCGTGCAGGGCGTGCGGCGCATGAACGAGCTGATCGCGCGGGAGCCGCGCGCGGAAGCGACCGCGATCCAGACCGTCGGCGCGAAGGGCTACGACGGGTTCTGCCTGATCAGGGTCGCGGGCTGAGCTCTCCTTATTTTCCGCCGAGCACGCGCTTGAAATCCGGATAATCGCGCAGCGCAGGAGGTTGTGCGGCGGGCTGCCGTTTTTGCGCGGCCTGCTCCGCGGCGGCTTTCTCTTCTTCCAGACGCGCGAAGCGCTTTGCGGCCACCCCTTTGAACTCCCGCGACAGGTCGGGCAGTTTCGAGAGCAGTTCCTCGTAAAACGGGGACTGGCGGATGTCCGCGGCCTGCTCGCTGACCAGCGTTTCCTTTGCTTCCGTTGCTTTCTCTTTCAGGGCGCGTATTTTCTGCAAGTGGTCTTGCGCTTCGTCCTTGTGCGCTTTGGTCAGGCGCCTGTCGCGTATGCCGCTCCAGATCGGGAAGCCGATTTGACCGGCGATCGCGCTTGCGCCAGCGGTGGCCATAGCCGCCACGGCAGCATGGGGAAACAAGGAAGCAATTCCGAACATCACGGCCATGCCGGGCGTCATGCCCTTGAACATCTCCGCAGTTAAATCGCTTTTATGAACCGTCGCCTGCAGGACGGAGCCGGCATGGCGCGTAATTTCGTTTTCAATGCCGGCGAGCTTCAAAACGCGTTCCGCCGGATCCTTGATGTCGCCGGCCGCGAAAATGTCTTTGGCGAATTGCGTTTCCGCTTCCGCATACTTCAAAAGGCGTTGCTGTTTTTCCGTTTCTTTTTTCTGCCTGTTGAACATGTCGTCTGCTCCTTTGGATTTTTTGCGGCGCGATGGCCGCTTCCGGCGGGAGAACGCGGGCGATGGCGGGCTATTCGCCGGCGGCGACAATCAGGGCGTTCAGGACTTCGCGTTTGCTCAGGAGCTCGCTCAAAATGATGCCGTTCGGCGCGCCCGGCCCGTAGACGATGTTGAACGGGATGCCGTAGCGGCCGTAGGCGTTGAGGTAGGCGGAAATCCGCGCGTCATGGTGCGTCCAGTCGCCCTGCATCAGCACGACGTTCGGCACCGCCATCGCGGCCTCGACGTCCGGCCGGTCGAGCACGAGGCGCATGTTCGCCTTGCACGTCAGGCACCAGTCGGCGGTGATGTCGACGAAGACGGTGTCGCCCTGCGCGACGTCGCGGCTGATCTGCGTCTGGTCGAAAGGCTGCCAGCCCGCGTCGAGCGTCGGCTGGGTCTCTATCGTCAGCAGAACGTGGCCGAGCCACAGGGCGGTCAGGAACAGCGCGGCGGCGAGGATTTTCTTGAAGGCGAGCATCCAGTTGCCGGGTTTGGGCATGTATTTGAACACCCGCGGCGAGAGCGCGAGCAAAATATAGGGCGCGGCGAGGCCGAGGCCCATGAAAGTGAAGACGGTGAAAATGTCCGCCGCCTGCCGCGCCAGGGCGAAACTGATCGCCGTGCCGAGGAACGGCGCGGAGCAGGGCGTGGCGAGCAGCGTGGCGAAGGCGCCGGTGAGGAAATGGCCGAGCATGGTCGGCGCATGCTCGTGGCGGCGGGTCAGGTGGTGGGCGACGAAGCGCGGCAGCGGGATCTCGAAAAAGCCCCACATGTTGGCGGCGAAGACCAGCAGCACGGCGATGAGGAAGATCAGGAACGGCGGATACTGGAACTGGATGCCCCAGCCGATCGCCGCGCCGCTGTCCTTCACCAGCACGAGCCCGCCCGCGACCGCCCAGAACGAAAAGACGATGCCTGCCGCCGCCGCCATGAAGTTGCGGAAGATCTCGGCGCGGTGGAGGCGGTGGTCCTTGCCGCCGTGGCTTAAGACTTCGAGGACCTTGATCGACAAGACCGGCAGCACGCAGGGCATGAGGTTGAGGATCAGTCCGCCGAGAAAGGCGAAGAGCAGGATGGCGGGATCGAGGTGCATGGCTGCGCCCTGCAGAAGGTTTTCCATGACGCGGTGCGCGGGGTGCGCGCCGCCGAACGTCACGCTGCGCTGCCATGCCGCGCCGTTGCTTTTGTAAGTGAGCGTGACGTCCGTTCCGTCGAGGGCGCTTTCAAGAGAGGATAGCGCACCGCCGCCGCGGACGGGCGCGGTGATCTCCAGCTCCTGCGTCGCGGGGTTGTAGGCGAACCGCGGCGCGCCGAAGCTCGCGCCGCTTTTGCTCTCGATGAAAAGGTCGGCGTCCGCGGCGGGGGGCGCGGCGGCGTGGCCGTAGGCGTGGAAGGAGAGTTTTTTGCCGCTGTCGTCAAGCCAGACGTTGCTGACGGAAAAGGCGCCGTTGCCGGCCTGCGACGGGATTTCCTTCAGCGCGGCGGCGAGCAGCGGCTGCTCCGCGCTCACCTCCGCCTCGCCCGCGGGGATTTTGAGGGTCAGCGTCTGCTGCGCCGGCACGCAGAGCTCCTTGCAGACCAGCACGTTCAGCTTGAGATGCAGGACGACGGCGTCGCCCGGCTGCCGCGGCGTGACGGTGACGGGAAAGACGACGGCGTTTTTGTAGCCGAAGTCCTGTATGCCGAAGGAGTCGTAGCGTGTCGGCGCGGGCCAGAGGATGTCGGCCGACCGGAGATTTTGCGAACCTGCCCAGTCGAAGGCCGGGGCGAGGCCGGTTTCGCCCGGCGTGCGCCAGTAGGTGTGCCAGCCCTGCGCCAGTTTGATCTCCACGCCCGCCTGTATCGTCTTGAGATCGCCCGTACCGGTGACGGCGGCGATCAGTTGGGCTTGCAGGCGCGGCGCTGTTGCCGCTTGCGCTGTTTGCGCCCGTACGGGAGCCGGGGTCATGAAAAGCAGGGCGGCGAGCAGCGGGGCAAAGAAGCGGAATGTCATGATGTGAAATCCTCAAGGCAGGCGTTTTTCCGATCATAGAGCAGATGGAGGCGCGAGGGAATCATCCTCTCGGGCAGTAAATGACAGGAGGGCTGCATGCCGGGGTGTGCGCGGCTGCGGCGCTTGTTCT
>JAGXAX010000329.1 GCA_018971405.1 Alphaproteobacteria bacterium
CGCCCGGCGGCGCGACGAAGTGCAGCGCGCCGTTGTCGTTGGCGAAAACGAAACCGGCTCTGCCGCGCCGCGCGATGTAATCCACCCATTCGCCCAGCCGTCCGATATGTCCGCAGTCGCGCAGCGCGCCGCTGACAACGCCGCTCTCTTTTGATTTTTCCAGCAGGAGGTCGAGAAAGCGCGGCATCTGCACCTGACCGGGTCCGCGCCCGCCGTCCGCCGCAAGGCTGTTTGCCGTGTCGTTGATGACGGACAGGCCGGCGCCGGACACCAGCATGCCTTTTTTCAGGCTGGAGATATATTCGGGAACGCGCATGACGCCGTGGGAATCGTATCCCAGCAAGTTCGACAAAATGAGGCTTTCCGCCGTCAGCGCCGCCTCGGCGGCGGTGAAGCCGCCCGCTTCCAGCAGCGCCGCCGCGAACGCGCGCAGTTCCGCCGCGGGGACGGTGATTTCGGTTTCAGAGGTCATGTTTCAAGAGCCATTGCGCCTTAAACTACAGGCTTGCAGGCGCGCGGGTCAACCCGGCTTCGGCGGGCGCGGCTTTTTCTTCGGCGCGGCCGCTTTCACGGGCGCCAGCACCGCGATGGCGGTTTTCAGTTCTTTCAGCGTTTCGGCGTAATCGCCCTTGTGCTGGATGCCGATTCCACCCGCGGCGGCCCATTCCGCGATGTTCAGGTCGTTGTCATCGATCAGGATGCGGTTCGGCGCGGCGAGAAGGCACTTGCTTTCCGAGCGGCAGATGACGAGATCTCCGAGGATGGATTTTCCGCGCTCGGGCACGAAATCCATCACCCAGAGCGCCTTGCCCGAAAAGCATTCCGGATTGAGCGCGGGGCCGCTGAGAAAGCGCGTGCGCGCCAGCGCGCAGGCCGCGTCGTAGAAATCCCGCGCGCCTGGAAAGGCCGGAATGCCCGCCCACCAGGCTTCGTCCATTTCATCGAACTTGCAGTTGCCGTCCGGCCCGACCTTGTTCTCGCGCGCGGCATGCCCCAGAAAGTCCGCCACCACGCCGTCCATATCGAAAAAAATCAGCGGCGCGGCGGCTTTATCCGGTGCATCGGCGGTCTGTGGCGGCATGTCTGACCTTTGTCGTTTAGGGGTTCGCAACAGAATAATATTATTTTTTCATAATGTCAAGAGAATTGTTTCGACTTTTTCAAAGGCCTGTTATGATTGCCGTGGAAGGGGAACCATGACGCAGCCGCAGCAGCCGCAATGGATCAGGATGAACCGCGAACAGGCCGGTCGCGTGCTGGGCCAGCTCTCCGCGCGCGACGACGCGCTCGTCTTCTCGCGCGACGCGACCGAAGTCGCCTGGCGCAGCCTCGCGTTCTTCTCCAACTACCGCCTCTGCCGCCTGACCAACTACGCCACCATGCCGACCTTCACCATGACGTATCTCACCAACGGCACGGAATATATCGCGCTCGACGGCACCGCCAACCCCATCTACACCGCCGACGAAAAAGACCCGCTGCTGCTGACCGAGCAAAACGTCCTGCCCTACGTGGAATTTTTCTTCCATCACGTGCAAGGCAGCGAGGGCGAAGTGTTTTTGATCCGCGACCCGCACAGGATGCCGTTCATGGACAGCTTCACCGCCGCGCAGCGCGCCGACATAGCGCACATCTTCAAGCCCGTCGCCGTCAGCTTCGACGCCGCGCGCGGCGCCTACAAGGTCGATGCCACGCTGCATTACGGCGGCGTCCTGATGAGCGCCTCCATCGCCGTTCTGCCTGACGGAAAAATCGCGTTCGAGAACCAGCATCTGCTGCTCTCCGGCATCCATTTCCCCGACAGCCCCTACGGCGCGGGCCGGAGCGAAGGGTAGGCAGGATGGCCGCCGCGACGACAGACCTCAATGACGTCCTGCTGCCCGGGCAGCCCCTGCCCGCCGACCACCTCATGGTCGCCAAGGCGCTCGAAATCCTCTCCGCCAGCCC
>JAGXAX010000330.1 GCA_018971405.1 Alphaproteobacteria bacterium
CATACCCATACCGTCACGTCGCCGGAGACTTATGATGCGCTGTCGCGCTTCACGCATTACGGCGACTTTATCCGCGTGCGCGCGCACGCGACAAAACCCTGCTGCGCCGAGATGGTGAACGCCAAAGGCGAGGTGCAGCGCGAGGTCGCGCCCAACGCCTATGACGGCGCGGCGCGCGTAACGGAGTGCGACAGACATGGCATAACGGTGCAGGTGCTGTCGCCGACGCCGATGATGATCCCCGATTATGTCGATAACGCGGATGACGCGGCGGAGATTTGCAAGATACTCAATGATGACAACGCGGCGACCGTGGCGAAATTCCCCAAGCGGTTTCAGGCCATCGGCGCGTTGCCGCTGCGCTTCCCCGACCGCGCGATTGCCGAGATGGAGCGCATCAAAAAGCTCGGCATGCGCGGCATCGAGATCAATTCCAGCGTTGTTGGCATGGAGCTGGACGATCCCGCGCTGTTTCCCGTGTTCGCGGCCGCGGCGGAGATGAACATGGCCGTGTTCGTGCATCCGTGGGGCGGCCTGATGAAACAAAAGGTCATGGACCGCAACTGGCGGGCCTGGCTGCTCGGCATGGGCTTGGAGACCGCATTGGCTTTCGACTCGATGCGCGCCGGCGGCGTGCATGAGCGTTTGCCGGGGCTGCGCGTGCTTTATGCGCACGGCGGCGGCGCGTTTCCGGCGCTGCTCGGGCGTTTGACGCACGGGCAGGCGTGCCGCCCGGATTTGTTTGCGGGCGCGTCGAAACTTTCGCCCTATGACACGATTAAAAACTGCGGCGTCTATGCGGACTCGGTGGTGCATGATGAAAACGTGCTGCACATGCTGATCGCGCAACTGGGCGCGGAGCGCGTGGCGCTTGGCACGGATTATCCTTATCCGCTGGGAGAGATCGGACATCCGGGAAAATATATCGAGCGATTGGCTGTGCCCGTACAAGAGCGTTTGTTCTCCGGCACGGCGAAGGAGTGGCTCGGATGCGATTGATCGAGATCTGCGACATTTCCATCCCGGTTTCGTTCGGCAAAAAACAGCTGTCGGCTTTCGGCGGCGCGCCGGCGCGCGGCGAATATTTTCTCGACACGCGCAAGGGCGGCAGCTGCAACTGCGGCATTTATACGTTCAGCCCGCATCTCAATGGCACGCATACGGAAGGCGTCGGGCATATCACGAAAGAACGGATTTCCGTGCCGAACGTCGGGCTGGTAGAAGCGCGGCTCATCACCGTGAAGCCGGAAAAGGGATTTATCGCATCCATCAGAACGAAACCTGCCGAAGCGCTGATCGTCCGCACGCTGCCGAACCCGCCTGCGAAGAAGACGCGCAGCTATAAGGACTGGCCGACGTTCACGCCGGACGCGATGAAGCAGATCGTCAGGCTGGGCGTGAAGCATTTGCTGGTCGATCTGCCGTCGGTTGACCGCATGGATGATGCGGAGATGGCCAATCACCGGATTTTCTGGCGGAGAGGCGTGACGATCACCGAACTTGTCTACGTGCCTGCGCGCGTGAAGGACGGCGCTTATCTGTTGAACTTGCAAGTCGCTGCGTTCGAAGCGGATGCCGCGCCCAGCCGCCCGGTATTGTATAAGGTGAAGAAATGAATTACGAGAATAGCGCCGCGTTCGCGCAAAAAATGGATGCCGCAGATCCGCTCGCGAAATACCGCGCGCAATTCCACATCCCGAAGCATAACGGGGAGGATTGCATCTATTTTTGCGGAAATTCGCTGGGCTTGCAGCCGGTCACGGCGGCGGCGGCGGTCGCGCAGGAGCTGGAAGACTGGAAAAATCTCGGCGTCGAGGGGCATTTCAAGGGCAAAAACCCGTGGAAGGACTATCACGAGTTTTTGACGCAGCAACTGGCGCATGTCGTCGGCGCTAAGCCGGGGGAGGTCGTGGCGATGAACAATCTCACCG
>JAGXAX010000331.1 GCA_018971405.1 Alphaproteobacteria bacterium
GGCGCGCAGGCCGGTCTCGTGCGTGCCGCCGTCCGGCGTCGGAATCGTGTTGCAATAGGAATGAACGAAGCCGTCCTCCACCGTCAGCCAGGTCAGCGCCCATTCGACCGAGCCGTGCTTGCCCTCCTTCTGCACATTGCCGACGAAGGGCGCGTCGACCACCGCCTCCTGGCCCTCGACGTCGGCGGCCAGATAATCGCGCAAGCCGCCGGGGAAGTGGAACACCGCCTCGGCCGGGATCCTGCCGTCTGCCTCCAGCAGCGCGGGCGCGCAACGCCAGCGGATCTCGACGCCGCCGAACAGATAGGCCTTCGAGCGCGTCATGCGGAACAGCCGCGCCGGGTCGAACTTGGCGTTCGGCCCGAAGATCTGCGGGTCGGGCTGGAAGCGCACCTTGGTGCCGCGCCGGTTCGGCGCCCGGCCAACCGTCTCCAGCTTGCTCACCGGCTTGCCGCGCGCGAATGCCTGGCGATAGAGCGTCTGCCCGCGCGCGACCTCGACCTCGGTGCGGGCCGAGAGCGCGTTGACGACCGAGACGCCGACGCCGTGCAACCCGCCGGAGACTTTGTAGGAGTTCTGGTCGAACTTGCCGCCCGCGTGGAGCTGGGTCATGATGACTTCGGCGGCGGAGACGCCTTCTTCCTTGTGCAGGGCGACGGGGATGCCGCGACCGTTGTCGCGCACCGTCACCGAGCCGTCGGCGTTGAGGACGACGTCCACGCCGTCGCAGTATCCGGCGAGCGCCTCGTCGATCGCGTTGTCGACGACTTCGTAGACCATATGGTGCAGGCCGGAGCCGTCGTCGGTGTCGCCGATGTACATGCCGGGGCGCTTGCGCACCGCGTCGAGACCTTTCAGGACCTTGATGGAATCGGCGCCGTAATTTTCCACGGCAGCCTGTTTGTCGGCCTTGATCTTGGCGGCATCGGTCATGTCTTTGTCCTGTTTCATGTTCATTCGATTCTGTCTAAAAAATATAGCAGAAAAGGCGTGTGCAAACGAACAGTTTAAGCAGGCGAAACCGCATAAAATCATGAGATTATTCAGGTGTTTCTTCGTGGCGCGTTTTTACGCCTTTCGCGGGGTTGCGCATCGTCGCGCGCATATTTGCGCTGTTTCGATAGTCATATATATTTTCCTTATGTCTGTTATATCCGTGCTTTTTTCCAGGGCAGGTAAATTTTTTCTTAATGGCACGTTGACATAAATTGAATGAATGTTACTGTCCGGCTTCACAAACCTAACCCCTACCAAACAGAGAGAGGACACTTAAGATGCAAAATCCTTTTAACAAGAAGGCTGTGCCTGAAAACCGCCTGAGCCTTGCGGACGTTCAGGACATCTCCGTCGTGGTCAATGTCAAAATCATCGAGATCAAGAAGAACCCGGATGCCGTGGAGCGCATGAAGCAGCTCACCATCCTGCAGGAAGAAATGCACAAGATTTACAACGACGGCGCGCCGCAGGTGACGGATAAAAAATCCTTCCTGACCGGGCTGGGTCTCGGCTCGATCGCCGCGGGGGCCGTCACGCTCACGGCCGTTTCGGCGGGCGCGATCTTTGTGCCGTGGATGACGCTCCCGGCGGCGGCTGTCTGGGTCGCGACGCACGTCGGCGTCAGCACGGCGGCGGGCGCGGGTCTCGGCGGCCTGTGGGGCAACCAGAAGGAGCGCAAGCGCCTGAGCCAGAAATACGGCAGCGTCGAAGTCGCGGAAGCCCTGCACAAGATCGTTTCCACGGTCGATGCCGAAGTCTCGCGCGAAACCTATTCCACCACCGCGTTCGATAAGCGCCTGAGCGACGCCTTCAAGCCTGCGGTCGAGCCCAAGGCGAACGACAACAAGCCGGCGGAAAAGAAGGATGCGCCGCCCGCGCCGAAACGCGAAATGGGCGACTACAAGCACCTCAAGAAGGGCCCCTACGGCCAATAA
>JAGXAX010000332.1 GCA_018971405.1 Alphaproteobacteria bacterium
TCAGCCGCGCCTTGTCTTTGCCGATGCGGTGCATGGCGAGGACGTGCGCTTCGGCAAGGTCCTGCACGTGGATGTAATCGCGGACGGCGGTGCCGTCGGGCGAGGGATAGTCGGTGCCGAAGACGCCGATTTCCTTCATGTCGCCGGCGGCGACGCGCATCAGCAGCGGGATGATGTGCGTGTCCACCCTGTAGGCGCTGCCGATCTCTCCGTCGATGTCGGCGCCGGCGGCGTTGAAATATCTCAGGATGGCGTAGTCGAAACCATAGGCCGCCGCATGGTCGCGGAGCATGTTTTCCGCGGCGAGCTTGGTATGGCCGTAAGGATTTACGGGGCGGAGCGGATGGTCTTCCGGAATGACGCCGGTATCGGGAGCGCCGTAAACTGCGGCGGAGCTTGAAAGCACGATTTTTTTGATATTGTTCTTCCGCGCTGCGCCCAGCAGGCAGGAAGTGCCGAAGACGTTGTTGTCGTAGTATTCCGCAGGCTTCATGACGGATTCCCCGACGCGGATCAGCGAGGCGAAATGCATGACTGCTTCCGGCCGGTATGCTTTCATGACCTCGTTCAGTCTTGTCTTGTTGCGGATGTCGCCTGTTTCCAGCGGTCCCCAGCGCACATGGTCTTTGTTGCCCGAGCATAGATTGTCATAACTGACGGGAGTGAAGCCGCTGGCGGCAAGAGCCTTGCAGACATGGGAGCCGATATAGCCGGCGCCGCCGGTGACGAGAACGGTGCTGTTCATTTATCCATTCCTCAATGATGGCCGTGCCTCTGGAACTGGGTGAACGCTTTTGCGGGGATCTAGTTCCGTCCTTTCCGCTGTCGCCGCATCGTTCATTCGGCGTACGCCCCAGCCTGCCTTGCAGAACGCGACCAGCCAGAAGAACAGCAAAGGCCCCATGCCGTAAGGTCCCAGCGTGTCGACCTCGAATGGGGAACGGAAGAGGAACAGGAAGGCAAGACCGAAAGCGAGGCCGGTTTCCAAAGTCACACCCCGTCGCCATACCAGAGAGAAGCTTATCATGCAGACGGCCAGCAGCATCCACATCATGAGCAGGGCGCCGCACAGGCCGAGATCGACGAAGGTCTGGATGAAAAGGTTGTGGAAGTGAAAGCCGGTTTCGTCAGTGATGAAAAACTCATGCCAGTACCATTCGGCCGCAGAGCGCCCCGGTACCCAGAAAGCCGTATAGCCGTAGCCCAGAAACGGATGCAGCAGACCGTTTTTTATCCCCTCGCTCCACAGGTAGGTGCGACCGGTCAGCGTCGGGTCTTTGCCAAAGACGGCGAGGGCTTTGTCGACAATATCGAGGCGGGCGGCGATGATGACCAGACCGCAGGTGACCAGGCCCAGAACCGCGCCCGTCAGCGCCAGCGCCCGCAGCGCGCGCGGCAGGCGCGTTATCACGTGGATAAGGGCACAGAGGCCCAGCATCATGGCCAGCGACGCAATCGAGGTCGCTGACTTGCTGAGCGCAAGACAGACGGCGCAAAGCCCCAGCGGCAGGAGGATGAACACGAGTTTTTCGAAAAGCGTCGTGCGGGCGGCAAGCATGAGGAGAGAGAGAAAAATGCCGATTTCCGCGAAGAAGCCCACTTCGTTTTTCGAGCCGAAGTATCCTGTCAGCGCGCGCGCCTTGGTGAAATAATCCGTATCGTAGACGCCGCTGGCAAGCGTCAGACACATGACGATGCAGGTGCCGAGGAGGAGCCCTTTGACGAAGGGCTTCGTCCGCACGGTTCGCGCCATGATGACGCCGCTCATGGCCAGCGTCAGCAGTTCCGCGCCGTGGTAGAGGGTCGTCGGCGGCACGTCCGACCAGAAGGCGGAATAGCAGGCGAATAGCGGAAAGGCCAGCGCCGCGAACAGGCCGGACGACGCGCGCAGGATGA
>JAGXAX010000333.1 GCA_018971405.1 Alphaproteobacteria bacterium
CCACGGCGATGTCGAGCACGTCGGCCACGAGGTCGATGGCGATGCCGGTCGGAATCATGCGCAGCAGCAGCGTGTGGCGGAAGGTCGGCAGCAGATCCTGGTGCGACAGGTCGAAGTGGCCGAGCCAGAGGTTCTGGTTGATCTTTTCCAGCGCGACGGCGGCCAATTCGTAATTGGCGGTGGAAATCTTGACCGGCAGCGCGCAGGAGATCAGCAGCGCGGAAAACTCGTCCTGCCATTCGAGGCTGACGCCGATGTTCGCCACCTGTCCGGGCAGCGACAGGTCGAGCGTGCAATCGTCGTGGCGGACGAACTCCCAGCCTTTGGTTTCGGCGAGTTCCTCCACCATGTCGACGGGGTTGTTGCTGTCGTGGGCAAGTTCAAACGGCGCGCCGATCACTTTTTCGTCCTTTTCGTTGCCCGTGTTTTCGCGGGGCTCAGTTTCTTTTCCAGTCCGGCGAGGCGTTGTTCGAGCGCGACCTGCCGCTCGCGGGCTTTTTTCGCCAGCGCCTCGACCCGCTCGAACTCGTCGCGGGTGACAAGGTCCATTTCGGCAAGAAAGCCATTGACGAGAGCCTTGACCTGCCCGCGGAGGGCGCCGAGCGATTGGGCGGCACCGCCCGCCAGGCGGGCGAAGTCTTTAACGCCCGCCAGGCGGGCGAAATCTTTCGCCTTGGCCAATTTGGCCAGATCGTCCATGAATTTCAGGTTATCGCGCATACTTCTCATAATAATTAACCAAGTTTTTTGTCTTTCTATCATGTCAATGGCAGGTTATGCAATGTTTTAATCATTTTTACTCTTTCGCGCGGAGCAATTTCGTGACGCGGCACGAGAGTTTCGCTAGTGTTACGTCATGCTTTCCAAATAATTAAAATTATGGAAATATATGATTCCCTATCCTAACATAGACCCAATTGCCATTCATTTCGGCGCGAAGTTCGGTATCCGCTGGTACGCGCTGGCCTATCTCGCCGGATTTCTGGGGGGGTGGCATTACGCGGGGCGCATCGCCGACCGTGACCCCGGCCGCCGCCCGAGCCGCGAGGACATCGACAACGTCCTGCCGCTGCTGGTGCTGGGCGTGATTCTCG
Organism: Alphaproteobacteria bacterium; assembly: GCA_018971405.1. Taxonomy (GTDB): domain Bacteria; phylum Pseudomonadota; class Alphaproteobacteria; order Micavibrionales; family UBA2020; genus PALSA-926. Next base: position 1,095 of record JAGXAX010000333.1, read on the forward strand.
GCGGGCGCACGGGCTACGTGCTGTTCTACAATTTCGACTATTACATGGCGCACCCGCTCAGAATCCCCGCCATCTGGGAGGGCGGGATGTCGTTCCACGGCGGCCTGCTCGGGGTCATCGCCGTGGGTCTCCTCTATGCGCGCAAGCATAAATTCTCCGCCTGGGCGCTGGGCGACATCCTCGCCTGCGTGACGCCGATCGGCCTCTTCTTCGGCCGGATCGCGAACTTCATCAACGGCGAGCTTTACGGCCGCGTGGCGACGGTGCCGTGGGCGATGATCTTTCCGCAGGGCGGGCCGCTGCCGCGCCATCCGAGCCAGCTTTACGAGGCCTTCCTCGAAGGCATCTGCCTTTTCACCGGGCTCTATTATGCCGCGCGCAAAGCCTCCGTCCGCCATACGGAGGGGCTGTTGTTCGGCCTGTTCGTGACGGGATACGGCCTGAGCCGGTTTCTCGTCGAGTTTTTCCGCGAGCCCGACCCGCAGATCGGTTTCATCTTCCAGTACTTCACGATGGGGCAGTTGCTCTCGCTGCCGATGATCGTGATCGGGCTTTATATCGTGCACTATGCAAGAAAACGTCAGAAGAAAGCTTAAAGGGGCGAACCCCGTGCGCGACGCGCTCGCCGCCGACATCGCGGCGCGCGGGCCGGTCACCGTGGCGGAATACATGGCGCGCGCGGCCTCCGCCTATTACGAAACGCAAGAACCGTTCGGTGCGAAGGGCGATTTCACCACCGCGCCCGAGATCAGCCAGATGTTCGGCGAGATGGCCGGCGCGTGGCTCG
>JAGXAX010000033.1 GCA_018971405.1 Alphaproteobacteria bacterium
GAGCGAGGGGCGCGAATCCTCCGTATCGGCGATGGCATTGAAGGCGACGTCGTGGCGCGGCAGCGGGTCGGGCAGCGGCATCCCCGGCACGAGGTAAAGCGCGGACAGGGCGACGTCAGACCCTTCGAGCAGGAACTCGACCGGCGCGTTGCAGCCCATCTCGACCGGCGCCATGAACATCAGCACGCGCAGGCGCGGATTTTCAGCCGCGCAGGGCAGATGGTAGAGCCTCTCCATGCCGAGCGCGCCCGACTGCACGACCAGCCCGTTGGCCTGCAGGCCGGAGATCTGCGCGATATCCGCCATGTCCATCATCGCCGCGGCGTCGGCGGGGTTTTGCGCGACCTTTTGATAAAGCTCGTCCCACAAAGGCTTCAGCGGCACATTGTTGTAAGCCATTCTGGTCAGCTTCGCCATACCGATACGGTTCTGGCCGATACGGTTCTGGCCGATGCGGTTCTGACCGATGCCGGTTTCTTCAGGCTGCGGCGACGGAGCCAGCGCCGCTTTTTTGTCCGGTGTGGCGAGGGTATCCGGATATTTCAGCAGCAATTCGATTTTATCGACGGCAGCCTTCACCTCTTCTTCCGTCCAGCCGCCGTAGACGGTGCGCGCGCCCGCGGCGATGCGCAGCACCGCCGCCTCCCCGACCGCCACCGGCTGGCCGATATGGCAGAGCCTTGCGGCAAGGAGTTTTTCTGCTTCCGGCGCGCCCGCGGGCAGCGCGGCAGAAACGTCGCGGTTGAGCGCCTGATATATTTTCTTGCAGTCCTCCGCCGCGAGATTTTCTCCGCCCCGCCGCACGAAGAACGGGAAGACCGTCCTCACCGCCATCTCCCCGTCGTCGATGTCGTCCGACGCGTCGGTCGGCGGCGCGGGCAAAAGCGACAGCGACGGCGCACCTTCGACATGCCGTGCGACCGCCGCGGCGAAACCTTCCAGCGCGGCGCGGCGCCGCGTCTCCGGCACGGCGAAATAAAGGCGCATTTCCTCCAGCGCCGCCTCCCAGCGCAGCCACTGACCGAGGTTGCGGCGCGGCGGCAGTCCTGCGCGTATGCCCTGCCACGCCATCGGCCAGTCGCCGCGGTTGCTGTAATCGGCCAAACCTTCAGGCACCGCCGCCACGGCGGCGAGCCGCGCGGAAATTTTTTCCGGCACCAGCAGCGCGCCGGAGAACGGCGGGCCGGCGAAAAACTTCGACCCCGTGAGGAGGATGACGTAACCGCGCCGCAGGTATTCCGCGATGCGCCCGCGCCCAAGCCGCATCTGACAGGCATCAACCACCACCAGCACGTCGTCGGGGAAGCGCGCGGCGATGTCTTTCAGGCAGCGTGCCGAAGGCGCGCGACAGCCGAGCTTCGAGGCGTCCATCGTCTGCAGCAGAACCCTGCCCCCGGCAGCAACGGCTTTTTCCACCGCGGAAACAACGGCTTTGTCCACATCGGCGACAGGGCGCAACCGCCCCGCGCCGTCGCGCAAGGGAACGTCCACGCTCTCCGTGCCGTCGGCCAGCGCCGATATTCCCTTGTCCTTCTCCACCGCGACGCCCTGCGCCGTGCGCGTGCCGAAGTGCCGCCCGCGGGCGGTGAAGGCCGTGCCGCTGCCCGTCTCGTTGGCGCCGACGACGACGCTGGTGACGCGCGGCCCCAGCAGGGCGCGCGCCGCGAACAGGGCGAGGACCTGCCCGTCGGTGCCGGAGGGCGAGAAGACCGCTTCCGCCCTTTCCCCCGCCGGCAGGAGATATTCCTTGAGCGTTTCGCGCATCCGCTCCATGCGGGCGTCGAAGGCGGCGCTTTCCGTGCCGCCGCGCATCAGCTCCAGACGCGCCGCCGACACGCGCAGATAAGCCGGGTCGGAAATCGACGACGCGGTGGTGGAAGAAAAGGCAATAGCCTCCGGCCGCGGCGCGGGCTGGCAGCCGTAGCCGTTCATATTGCTTTCGGGGTCGAGGGCGAGGCGCGGATCACCGCCGGAGGTCAGCAGCAGGTCGAGCGGCTGGCCGATGAAGACATGCGCCTTGCCTTCCCCGCCCGCGACGGCCTCTTTTTGCGTTTGAACCTGTTTCATCGTTTCCCCTCCGTCCATTATCGCAAGCCTTGGCGCGGCGGGCAATGATCTCTTTGCGGCGCGCCTGTTTTTAGGGGAATTGCCGCGAACTTGCCACGGCGGCCGGAAATGATTACGGTATTGGAAGGCTGCCTTGAGGGGGTATTTCAAACATGCCGTTCGTCTACATGATGCTGGCCGTGCTCAGTTGGAGCCTCTTTCCGCTGACCGGCGTCTGGGGCACGGAGCGGATCGGCATTTTCGACTTCATCCTCTGGGCCTATGTAGCGGGCTTCGCCGCCTCGGGCGCGGTTTACCTGATGATGCCCGCGCGCAAGCGCGCGGCGCTGCCGCCCCTCGGTCTCCAGTCCGGAAAAACCGCCGCGGTGCTGGTTCTCGCCTGGGTGGCCGCCATCCTGTCCTTTTTCTGCCTGCTCAGGTCCTTCAGCTACATGCCGCGCGCCGCCGCGACCATCGCCTTCGAGATCTGGCTGATCCTCGCGATATACGTCTCGCCGCTGCTGATGAAGAGGGGATGGGATACGATCTCGCTGCGGGACAAGATGTTCTCCCTGCTCGCCGTCGCGGGCGTGCTGTTCCTGCTCGCGCCGCTGGCGCCTCAGTTGTCCCTCTTCCGCCTGCTCCTGCCGGTCATCGGCGGGTGCTGCATGACCGTAGCCTCGGTCATCAAGCCGCAGATCGCGCGGCGGCTGGAAAACAGGGATTATCCGCTCGCCTCGCTGCTCAGGATACAAACCCTGTTCTGCGGCGGCACCGCCCTGCTTGCCGTACCATTCGCCTGCCTCTGGCCGGACAAACAGAGCTTTTATGACGCGCGCGGCGTCGCGGCGATCCTCTTCGCCGGCACCGTCATTTTCACTCTCGGCAACGTCTTCTACACGCTCGCCATGCTCCGCGCGCAGAAAGGCAACATCCTCGCCCTCTGGTCACTCAAGCCGGTGCTGGCCGTCCTCTGGCTGTGGCTCGCGGGGCAGACCGGCATCACGCCGTTGATCGTCCTCGGCGGCATCTTCATCATCGCCTCGGGCATGATGATCAGCGTCAAGGCGGACCAGTCGCAGTCCTACGCCGCCACCGTCGTCTGCCTCATCCTCTGCGGCGCTTACGCCTATTTCTTCAAGGGCCTCGGCATGGACGACTATTACCAGGCCATCTCCGTGCCGCTGTTCTTCTACGCCATCCTCGTCGCTTTCATGATGGACCGGCTGATCAAGAGCGACGAACTGGAGGAACGGCTCGCCATCGAGACCATGAACCACGTCGCCGCCGCCGCGGGTGAGATCGGCCCCGCGGCGGAAGCCTGCCGCGCGCACATCTACGGCATCATAACCACCAACGACATCGCCGAAGTCGACGCCCACTACCGCGCGGTGCGCAATGACGGCAACCCGCGCCTCGCCGCGATCCACGACCGGCTCGACCAGCTCGTGCTCTCCAAGGTGCGCGGCACGAACTTCTCAGAAATGTTTGTCATCTTCATCGTCGGCGCGCTGACCGTCCTCTCCTCGATGGTCTACAGGCCGGACACGCTGATCGCCGACGGTTTCGCCATCGTCTTGCCGCTCTCCGTCGTCTTCATCTTCTTCACCCTCATCGACCTCGTGGACAAGCGCCGTCGCTTCTACCTCGCGGCCGGGCGCGACGGGCAAATGGGCCTCGCGCGGGAGGTAACGCAAGACCTCTTCGGCGAGCGGCTCATCGCCGCCGCGCTGATCGTCGTCGTCCTCGCCGCCTTCGCGGTTCTGCTCATAACGAAGCACGCCCTGCCGTGACGAAATGGCGCGCCGCATGACGTGGGCCCTCTTCGCGCTGCTGGCGGGCGTCACCAACTGCGTGCAGATGGAATTCAACAGCCATTACAAGCACGACGGGCTGGAGCTCAACGCCTGGCGCTCGCTCGTTTCGACGGGGCTGATGCTGCCGCTCCTGCCCTTCATGGAATGGCCGTCCGACCCGCGCTACTACCTCGCCGTCCTGCTCGGCGCGGCGATCAACGTCGCGGGCATGATGATGCAGTACAACCTCGCCGCCGAGAAGAACGGCCGCGTCGCCACGCTCTACCAGCCGGTCACCATCTTCCTGACCTTCTGCCTGTGGCTGGCGATCGACAAAAGCCAGCTCGACTTCCTCCGCGCCCACCCGCTCAACCTCGCCGTCCTGCTGTTCTCCTTCGCGCTTTTGTGCGCGAGCCTGCTCTCCGTGCGCAAAAACGCCGCGGGCTGGCGCGCGCTGACGGCGATCTTTCCCGTCGGCGTGCTTTACGCCTTCCTCGGCGTCATCACGAAGCTCGTCCTCGACACCGGCGCGGGCGTGCTGGCGATATCGCTCGGCTTCGTGCTGCTCAGCAACTTCATGATGACGCTGATCTCCTTCCCTGCCGTCCTCGGGCGACGCAGGCGCGGGAAGAAGCTCTTCGACCGCAAGATTCTCAAGCCCGCGTCGCTCGTCTCCGTGTTTCACACCGTCAGCTGGGTGCTGATCAACGTCGCGACCGTCCTCGCGCCCAACGCCGCCTATCCCTTCGCCGTCACGGCGCTCGGGCCTCTGTGGTTCATGGTCTACTACAGGGCCAGGGGGATAAAGGACGACGCCAGCCCGCTCGCAGGCGCGGGCATGTTCGCCGCCGCGGTGCTGCTGGTGCTGTTCTCGAAAAGCTAGGGCAAGCCCTATAAAAAAATAGTGAGCGCATTGGCCATGACCGCATGTGGACGGTCAATGCTCTAGAAGCTGTAGCGCACGCTCAAAAACGGCGTCGTGCCGACGATGCCGAACTTGTTTTTGTTGGTGGTCTCGTCTTTGGCGATATAGGGCATGGCGGCCATCTCCACGCCCGCGTTCCACGGCCCGCTCTGGTATAGGTCGAGCCGCGCCTGCGCGCCCAGCAGCGGCACGGGATAACTCTGGTAGCCGCTGACCAGCCCCAGCGCGGCCGACAGTTCGAGGCTTACGGGGCCGAGCGGAACGACGTAGGGGTCGGTCACGTAGCCCGCGCCGAAGGTCTGCTTGCCGACGCTGTTGGGGCCGAGATAATACAGCGCCCAGTTGCCGCGATCGGCGGTGTTGGCCTGAATGATGCCGATTTCATGGTGGTCGACGAAAGTGTCCGCGCCCGACTGGAAATGGTGCGTCAAAATCGGCCCACCCGCCACGGTGAGCGATTGCACCGCCCACGGGCTGGCGTCGTTGTAATAGTACTGCTGCGCCTGTGCGGGCCGTGCCGCCAGACACGCCGCAAAAGCGAAAAGTGCGGTTATTTTCTTCATTTTCATCCCCTGCTCGGGAGATATTACCCCTTGCCGCGCAGGACGACAACTTCAATCGCGTCCTCCCGCGGCGTGACGGATTGCAGGACATGCCCCGCCTCGGCGCAGAACAGCGCGAAGTCCTTCGGCGCGGCGGCGTCCGTCACCAGCACGCGCAAGACCGCGCCTTCGGGCAGCTTTTGTAAAACCTTCCGCGCCTTCAGGACCGGCAGCGGGCAGATCAGCCCCCGCGCGTCAAGCTCATGCGGCATGGTTTCCCCCCTCCCGCGGCGCGAATGCCCTGTAGACCGCGCCGACACTGTCTTCCTGACGGATCACCTGCGTCGGGCAGCCGGTCAGGGCGGCGAGACAGGTCGCGCCCGTATCAGTGCCAAGCGCCGCCGCCGCGCCGCGCGCCAGCGCCGCGAGATCGCAGAGCGACGTCAGACCGCAGAGATCGCGTGCCCGCGGGCAGACGCGCAGCACTTTCTCGGCCGTATCGGCGTCGGCGTCGGTGCCGAGCAGCACGGGCTGGAAGCCCTCGCGCGACAGTTTCAGCGCCAGCGCGGCGGTGCGGTGCGGCGGCCAGTTTTTTTCCGGATGCCGCGACGCGCCCGTCAGCAGCAGGACATAGGGTCTTTCGAGTCCGAACAGGCCTGTCTCCGCCGTCATCCACGAAATATCCGGCGGGCATGAAATATCGGGCGACGGCCAGAGGGGCCTGCCGCGCAACAGGAGGCGCAAAAACCGGCGGCGCGCCTTTTCATCCGCCCCGCCGCGCAAATCATACACGCATGAAAAACGCCGCGCCCGCAGCCCGCGCCAACCGGAAACAAGAGCGTCGAAACAGCCGCTTTGCCGCGCCGGCGCCAGAAAACGCGGCGCGGCCAGCGCGGTGATGCGCGTGTCCTTGTGCCGCTTGCGCAAAACCTGTGCCGCGCCGAGGGCGTGGATAAAACCCCTCAAACTTTCCGGTACGAGGACGAGGACATCTTCCCCGCTGTCCGGCGCTTTATTACCCGGCATGGGCGGCGCGATCATCGAGCAGCCCCGCCGCGTCGTTGGAGGGCAGCGCCTGCGCCCGCGGCATGTTCAGCACCTCGGCATAAACGTCGAGCGTGCCCGCGGCCATGTTTTCGTTGGTGAAGTTTTTGGCGATATGGCTCATCGCGCGGGTGGCGAGCTTCGCCCGCTGGTTCGCGTCGAGCGCCAGCGCCTCCTTCAGGGCGCGCCCGAGCGCGGGCACGTCGCCCGGCGGCACCAGCCAGCCGGTTTCGTCGGCGATCACCGTCTCCTGCGCGCCGCCATGGTCCGTTGCAATGAGGGGCCGGCCCATCGCCTGCGCCTCGATGGCGACGCGGCCGAAGCCCTCCGGCTCCAGCGACGGCGCGACGACGACCGTGGAGAGCATATAGGCGGCGGGCATGTCGTCGCAGGGGCTGACGATCCGCGCCTTGCCCGCAAGCCCTGCGTCGTCGATGTATTTCTCCAGTTCCTTGTGATAGCTGCCGTTGCCGCGCGCCGCGCCGACGAAGAGGCAGAAAAAGTCTTTCTGCGGCAGGTCGCGCAGCGCGTCGATCAGGAACATATGCCCCTTGAGGCGCGAGAGCCGCGCGGGCAGCAGGATGACGGGCGCGCCGTCCGGCACGCGCCACTGCGACGATATCTTGATGAGCTGCTCGGGCGTGACGGAATTGGGATGGAAGCGCGAGAGCGCGACGCCGCGGTGGACGACGCGGACTTTGGCCGGATCGACGCCGTAATTGCGTTCGATATGCTCCGCGAGAAAATGCGACACGGTCATGACCAGCTCGCCCTTCGTCGTCGCGGCGTTGTAAATCCGCTTGAAGCGGTTCTCGATCTTGTGCGCGGAATGGACGGATGTGACGTAACGCGCCTGCGTGCCCCGCACGGCGCGGCCCGCGCTCCACGCGGGGGCGCGGGAGCAGGCATGGACTATATCGACGTTGTGCGCGCGGATGATCTTGCGCAGGCGCAGGATATTGGCGGCGATGATCAGCGGGTTTTTGGAATGCACCGGCAGGCGGATATGCGTGCCGCCGCCGCGCGCGATCTCCGGCACGCGTTTGCCGCCGGAGGAAATGACGATCGAGCGCCCGCCCGCTTTCACGATGGCCGCGTTGATGTCGATCACGCCCTGCTCGACCCCGCCGCCGTCGAGCGACGGTAAAATCTGCATGACGGTCGGCGCGTGATGCTCCCGCACGAAATCGGCGAAGGCGGCGCTGGCGATTTCCGGCTTGACGATCATGTTTCGCGTTCCTCCGAGCTTTCCCCAGTTTTACGCCCAAAACGCGGGGAAAACCAGAGAAATCAGGCTTGCGGGCGTCTATCCGGAGCGGTACATTGATTGTCGAATTGAATTCAGGGATTTAAAAATGAAAACAGCCGAAAAACCCGCCGCCGGGAAACCCGTCACCGTCACCCTGCCGGACGGGAAAACCCTCTCCTTCGACGGACCGGTGACCGGCCTTGCCGTCGCGGAGAAGATCGGCCCCGGTCTCGCCAAGGCGGCGCTCGCCGTGAAGCTCGACGGCGAACTGGTCGACCTGATGCGCGAGATCGGAAAAGACGCCAAAATCGCCATTATCACGCGCAAGGACGCGGACGCCCTGGAACTCATCCGCCACGACGCCGCGCACGTGATGGCCGAGGCGGTGCAGGAATTGTTCCCCGGCACGCAGGTGACCATCGGCCCCAGCATAGAAAACGGCTTTTATTACGACTTCGCGCGCGCGCAGCCCTTCACGACGGAAGACTTCGAAAAGATCGAGAAAAAGATGCGCGAGATCGTCGCCCGCAACGAGCCCTTCACCCGCGAGGTGTGGAACCGCGACGAGGCGATCGAACACTTCAAATCCATCGGCGAGGATTACAAGGCCGAGATCATCTCCGACCTGCCGCAGACCGAGGAAATCTCGGTCTACAAACAGGGCAAGTGGTATGACCTCTGCCGCGGCCCGCACCTGCCGTCCACCGGTCACGTCGGCAGCGCCTTCAAACTGATGAAAGTCGCGGGCGCCTACTGGCGCGGAGATTCCAGCAACGCCATGCTGACGCGCATTTACGCGACGGCATGGCGCGACCAGAAAGAGCTCGACGCCTATCTCCACATGCTCGAAGAGGCGGAAAAGCGCGACCACCGCAGGCTCGGCCGCGAAATGGGTTTGTTCCACCTGCAGGAAGAGGCCGTCGGCAGCGTCTTCTGGCACGACAAAGGCTACGCGATCTACCGCACGCTCGAAAACTACATCCGCCGCAAGATCCGCGCCGCCGACTATCAGGAAGTGAAAACGCCGCAGCTTTTCGACTCGTCTTTGTTCAAGGCCTCCGGCCACTGGGACATCTACGGCGACAACATGTTCAAAGTCCGCGACGCGCACAAAAGCGACGCTGAAGGCGAAGAGCGCATGATGGGATTGAAGCCCATGAACTGTCCCGCGCACGTGCAGATTTTCAATCAAGGCATCAAGTCCTACCGCGACCTGCCCATCCGCATGGCGGAGTTCGGCTGCTGCCACCGCAATGAACCGTCCGGCGCGATGCACGGCATCATGCGCGTGCGCCAGTTCACCCAGGACGACGCACACATCTTCTGCACGCCCGAACAGATGCAGGGGGAGGCGGCGCGCTATTTCAAGCTGCAACTCGGCGTTTACAAAGACCTCGGTTTCGACAAGATCGACGTCAAACTCGCCCTGCGCCCCGGCGCGAACGCCCGCATCGGCTCGGACGAACTCTGGGACTGGGCGGAGAACGCGCTGCGCGAGGCGCTCAGATCCGCCGGCCTGCCGTTCGAGGAACTGCCGGGCGAAGGCGCGTTCTACGGCCCGAAGGTCGAGTTCCACCTCACCGACGCCATCGGCCGCACATGGCAGTGCGGCACGCTGCAGGTCGACCCTAACCTGCCCAACCGCCTCGATGCTTCTTATATCGGCGAAGACGGCGCGAAACACCGCCCGATCATGCTCCACCGCGCCATTCTCGGCTCGATGGAACGCTTCATCGGCATCCTGATCGAGAACTACGCGGGCAAGCTGCCGCTGTGGCTCGCGCCCGTGCAGGCGGTCGTGGCGACCATCACCTCGGACGCCGACGCCTATGCCGGCAAGGTGCTGGAACAACTGAAAAAAGCCGGCATCCGCGCCGAAACCGATCTGCGTAACGAGAAAATTAACTATAAAATACGGGAACATAGCCTCACCAAGACCCCGCAGATCTGGGTGGTGGGCAAGCGCGAGGCCGAGGAACAGACCGTCGCCATCCGCCGTTTGGGGTCTGATGCGCAAGAAATCCTTGCACTTGGCGACGCGATCAATAAAATGACGCAGGAAGCATTGCCTCCGCAATGATTCC
>JAGXAX010000334.1 GCA_018971405.1 Alphaproteobacteria bacterium
GTCTTTGCCTCGAGCTTCAGGAGAAAGGAATTGCCTTTACAAGGCAATTCCCTGTCAGCTTGCGTTACAAAGGGCGTTCCATGGCGTCGGATTTCCGCCTTGATCTGGTCGTCGAAGATGAGATTCTGCTGGAATTAAAGGCTGTCGAGAAAATATTGCCTGTGCATCAGGCCCAGATATTCTCTTATCTTAATATGGCATCGTTGCCTTTGGGGTTCCTCGTGAATTTCAACGTGCCTTTGATCAAGGACGGGATACAGCGTTTTTCCCCTAAAAAACTCCGTAACTCCGTTACTCCGCGCGAAAATATTCAGGAGGTTCAGTAAATGAGCATTCAAATTCTCATGCCCGCGCTCTCGCCGACGATGACCGAAGGCAAGCTTGCCAAATGGGTCAAGAAAGAGGGCGACAAGGTCAAGGCCGGGCAGGTGCTCGCCGAAATCGAGACCGACAAGGCGACGATGGAAGTCGAGGCCGTCGATGAAGGCACGCTCGGCAAGATCCTCGTGCCCGCCGGCACCGAAGGCGTCGCCGTCAACGCGCCGATCGCCGTGCTGCTGGAAGAGGGCGAAGGCGCGGATGATGTTTCGTCCGCCGCGCCGGTTGAAGTGACCTCTTCGCCGTGCAGCATGCCCGGACTGTCCCAACCTTCTTGCCCGCCGCAGGCGCCTGCGCCCGCGCATGCCGCGCCGGTACAGACGGTCGTCGATATCGATGAAGAAAAGTTTTTCAAAAACGTCAAGGCCATGACGGTGCGCGAGGCGCTCTGCGCCGCGATGGCGGAGGAGATGCGCCGCGACGGCGACGTCTTCGTCATGGGCGAGGAAGTGGCGGAATATCAGGGCGCGTACAAGGTCACGCAAGGCCTGTTGCAGGAATTCGGCGACAAGCGCGTCATCGACACGCCGATCACGGAATACGGATTTGCCGGCCTCGGCGTCGGCGCGGCCTTCGCCGGGTTGAAACCGGTCGTCGAATTCATGACGTTCAACTTCGCCATGCAGGCGATCGACCATGTCGTCAATTCGGCGGCGAAGACATTATATATGGCGGGCGGACAGCTTGGCTGCCCCATCGTCTTCCGCGGGCCGAACGGCGCGGCCTCTCGCGTCGGGGCGCAGCACTCGCAGTGCTATGCGAGCTGGTACGGACACGTGCCGGGGCTGAAAGTCGTCGCCCCGTGGTCGGGCGCGGACGCGAAAGGATTGCTCAAGGCCGCGATTCGCGACCCCAATCCGGTCGTCTGCCTTGAAAACGAAATCATGTACGGCCAGAGCTTCGACGTGCCGGTCGACCCCGAATTCGTCATCCCCATCGGCAAGGCGAAGATCGAGCGTGCGGGCACGGACGTCACCATCACGGCGTTTTCGCGCATGGTCGGCGTCGCGCTGCAGGCGGCGGAGAAACTGGCGGCGCAGGGCATCAGCGCGGAAGTGATCAATCTCCGCACCATCCGCCCGCTCGACGTCGAAACCATTGCGAACAGCGTGAAGAAGACCAACAGGCTTGTCTCGGTCGAGGAAGGCTGGCATTTCGCGGGCATGGGCGCGGAGATCGCGGCGCAGATGATGGAGGTCTGCTTCGACGACCTCGACGCGCCGGTCGTGCGCGTCTACGGCGCGGACGTGCCGATGCCCTATGCCGCGAACCTCGAAAAGCTCGCCCTGCCGCAGGAGGAAGACATCATCACCGCAGCGAAAAAGGTGGCCTATGCCGCATAACGTACTGATGCCGGCGCTGTCGCCGACGATGACCGAAGGCAAGCTTGCCAAATGGGTCAAGAAAGAGGGCGACAAGGTCAAGGCCGGGCAGGTGCTCGCCGAAATCGAGACCGACAAGGCGACGATGGAAGTCGAGGCCGTCGATGAAGGCACGCT
>JAGXAX010000034.1 GCA_018971405.1 Alphaproteobacteria bacterium
GAGCCGCAGCTGCTCGCGCGCTGGCAGAAAATGGGCCTCTACGAAAAACAGCGCGCCGCCGCGAAAGGCCGCGACAAATTCATCCTCCACTACGGGCCGCCGTTCGCCAACGGCCACATCCACTTGGGCCACCTGCTTTCGCACACCCTGAAAGACATCGTCTGCCGCGCCAAGCAGCTGGAAGGATTCGACGCGCCGCTGGTGCCGGGCTACGACTGCCACGGCCTGCCGATAGAGTGGAAGGTCGAGGAGGAATTCCGCACCAAGGGCAAGAACGACACCAAGGACACCGACCCCGTCGGCTTCCGCAGGGCCTGCCGCGATTACGCCGCGCACTGGTCGGGCATCCAGACGGAAGAATTGCAGCGCATCGGCATCCTCGGCGACTGGAAAAACCCCTACAGCACGATGCACAAAAAATCGGAAGCATTGATCGCCTCCGAGATCCACAAATTCCTGATGAGCGGCTCGCTCTACCGCGGCTCCAAGCCGGTGATGTGGTCGATCCCCGAGCAGACCGCGCTCGCCGAAGCGGAAGTGGAATATAAGGACGTCACCTCGGATACGGTGTACGTGAAGTTTCCGGTCAAGAAAGGCCCGCAGGAATTCGCAGGCGCCAGCGTCGTCATCTGGACGACGACGCCGTGGACGCTGCCCGGCAACCGCGCCATCGCCTACGGCGACGATATGGATTACGTGATGGTCGACGTGACCGGCGTGGCGGATGACAGCCTCGTCAAAACCGGCGACCGGGTTTTCGTGGCGCAAGTGCTGCTGCCCGCCTTCAAAACGGCGGCGAAGATCACGGCGGCGACAGAAAGCACGCCGTTCAAAGGCTCCGCGTTCCAGAGCATCGCCTGCCATCACCCGCTGCACGGACGGGGATACGACTTCGACGTGCCCTTGCTCGCGGGGGATTTCGTCACCACCGACGCGGGCACCGGCTTCGTCCATATCGCCCCCGGCCACGGCGAGGACGACTACACCCTCGGCATCAAGAACCATATCGAAGTGCCGCAGACCGTCGGCGGCGACGGAAAATATTTTTCCAGCGTGCCGCTGTTCGCGGGGCTGGAAGTCTACCTGCCCAACGGCAAGAAAGGCCCTGCCAACAAGATGGTCACGCAGGCGATCGCCGACGCGGGCCATCTGGTCGCCAAGGCGCAGATCACCCACTCCTATCCGCACTCGTGGAGATCGAAAGCGCCGGTGATCTTCCGCAACACGCCGCAGTGGTTCATCTCGATGGACACCAACGACCTGCGCAGGAAAGCCATCGCCGAAATCGCCCGGACCCGCTTCGTGCCGGAACGCGGACGCAACCGCATCGGCGCGATGATCGAGCAGCGCGGCGACTGGTGCGTTTCGCGCCAGCGCGCCTGGGGCGTGCCGATCGCGGTCTTCGTCGACAAAAAATCCGGCCAGCCGCTGAAAGACGACGCCGTCAACAAGCGCATTTATGAAGTGTTCGAAAAGGAGGGCTCGGACGCCTGGTTCGACCATCCGCCGCAGCACTTCCTCGGCGACAAATATGAAACCGAGAATTTCGAGCAGGTGCGCGACATCATCGACGTGTGGTTTGAATCCGGCTCGACGCAGGGCTTCGTGCTGGAAGACCGGCCGGAACTCAAGCGCCCTGCCGACCTTTACCTCGAAGGCTCGGACCAGCACCGCGGCTGGTTCCAGTCGTCGCTGCTCGTCGGCGTCGGCACGCGCGGCAACGCGCCTTACAAAACCATCCTGACCCACGGCTTCATCCTCGACGAAAAAGGCTACAAGATGTCGAAGTCGGTCGGCAACGTCACCTCGCCGATCAAGCTGACGGAAATGTACGGCGCGGATATTTTGCGCCTCTGGGTCGCCAGCTCGGGCTATACCGACGACATCAAATTCGGCGAAAACATCCTCAAGGGTCACGCCGAAACCTACCGCCGCATCCGCAGCACTTTCTGCTACCTGCTCGGCAGCCTCGGCGAGGATTTCAGGAAGGCCGAAGACAAAGACCTGTCCGATCTCGACAAATGGGTCTTGCACAAGCTGCACGAAACCGACGGCCTCGTGAAGTCCGCGATCGCCGATTTCGACTTCGTGCGCATGACGACGGCGGTGCACAACCTCTGCGCCCGCGAGCTTTCGGCGTTCTACTTCGACGTTTGCAAGGATACGCTCTATTGCGAAGCGAAGGACGGCATGAAGCGCCGCGCGGTGCTGACCGTCCTCGACCATGTGTTCAACTTCCTCGTCCACTGGCTCGCGCCGGTCTTAAGCTACACGGCGGAGGAAGCATGGCTTGCCTACAAGGGCCTCGGCATGGATGATGAAAACGAAAGCATACACCTCTCGTCCTACCCTCAGGCGCCCGCCGCGTGGCATCAGCCCGCGCTGGATGATAAATGGCAGAAAATTCTCGCCGTGCGCGGGGAGATCACGAAAGCCCTCGAAGTCGCGCGCGAGCAGAAAACCATCGGCGGCGCGCTCGAGGCGGCAGCGACGTTCCGCGCCGCCGACACCGCGCTGGCGCAAATCCTCAAAAGCGTCGACATGGCCGAAATCTGCATCACCTCCGGTTTTTCAATTGAAACGGGTGACGGCGGCATCACGGTCGCAAAAGCCTCCGGCGAAAAATGCGCGCGCTGCTGGAAATACACGGAAGACGTCGGCGCCGACGCACGGCATCCGGCGCTCTGCGCCCGCTGCAGCGGCGTCGTGGCCAAGGAGCATCCGGACTTGAAAGCCGTCGCCTAAGGCTGCCTGCCCGGCGGCTTGCTGCGCGGCCGCGGCGCATTCTTTCCGGCCGCCATGCCGAGCCAGCGGTCAAAGGAATTGTCGGGAAATTTTTTGAAGTTCACGGACCATTGCGCGGAGTTCTCGAAGCCGGACGTCCAGCGCACGTCCTCCAGCCTGTCGATGACGAGTTCGTGGTGATAAGGGTCGTAATAGAGGATCTCGCCGTCTTTCCCGCACAGGAAGACGACGTAATGCCCCTCCCCCTCCTGGGTGATGTCGGCGATGGCGACGCCGCCGTGATAGGTGGAAGGCCCCGCGCTTTCGCACGGCAGGTGCTCCTCGCACAAGGCTTGCATGATTTTTTCCGGCGTGCCGACATCGTCGCGCGGCGCGGCGGCGGCGCGGAACGCCGCATAATCCATGGCAGGTCTGGCGCCGTCGCACGCGGCATAAAGCTTCGCCACGGTCGCAAGGCAGGCGGGCCCGCAGGAAATTTCGTCTTCCTGACGCGTAAAGATCTTCTCCGCGCGGCTGCCTGCGAGCGGGATATGGCGCGGGCAGGTTTTCCGCGTCCGGCTATCCATGCCTAGTGGATGGACGGGAAAGAGGTGCGCGGCGGAACCGGCTTTTCCGTGACGGTCTTTTTCAGGTCCTTAATCTCCGTTTCAAGGCCGCCGACTTTTTCCGTCAGTTCCCTCACGGTTTCCAGCAGCTGGATGAGCGTCTCCTGCACCTGTCTGGTGGCATCGGCGGGCATTGCGCCCGTTTCGGCGAAAACGCCCTGCTTGCCGAGATAGTCGGCGACAAGGGCTTTTTTGCGATCGATTTCATTCCAGGCGCTCTCGGAAACGCCGGAAACGATCCAGTCGATACAATCTTCGCCCTTATCTGTTTTTTTGTCGCCAAATTCTTTCAGCAATCCCACCAGATCTTTCACAGACCCTGTCTCGGCGAGATATTTCAGGTTGTTCATGTTCATATGCGTCATCCCTCATTGTTCAAAGCCGAATTTGCAAATAGCCTATGCATTTCCTTAAAACATGTCAATTATAAATATGATAAATATCTGAACGGCATTTTTTCTTTACGTATGAGAACATTTAGGGTACAAAGCCCTGTATATTTTACAATAAGGCAAAAAATAATGGTCGAGCGGGTCAGCACCATCACTTTTCAGGGCGTCGAGGTCAAAGAGATCGACGTGCAGGTGCTGATCGCCCCCGGCCTGCCGCAATTCAACATCGTCGGCCTTGCCGACAAGGCCGTGGGCGAAAGCCGCGAACGGGTGCGCGCCGCGCTGCACGCCATCGGCCTCGCCCTGCCGTCGAAGCGCGTGACCGTCAACCTCGCCCCCGCCGATGTGGTGAAGGAAGGCAGCCATTTTGATTTGCCGATCGCGCTGGGCGTGCTGGCGGCGATGGGCGTGATGCCTACGGAAGAACTCGCGCATTACCTCGTCATGGGCGAGCTTGCGCTCGACGGCTCCATTCGCGCCGTCGCAGGCGTGCTGCCCGCGGCCATTTCCGCCTCCGCCGCGGGGCGCGGCATCATCTGCCCCGCAGATTGCGGGCCGGAAGCCGTCTGGGCGGGCGACCTCGACGTGCTCGCGCCGCAAAATCTCGTCGCCCTGCTCAACCACATGAAGGGCGCGCAAGTGCTCTCGCGCCCGCAGCCGCTACTCTCCGAAGACAATCCGCTGCGCCTCGACCTCGCCGACGTCAAAGGGCAGGAAAGCGCCAAGCGCGCGCTCGAGATCGCCGCCGCAGGCGGCCACAATCTCCTGATGACCGGCCCGCCGGGCTCGGGCAAATCGATGCTCGCCGCGCGGCTGCCGGGCATCCTGCCGCCGCTGTCGCCTTCGGAAGCGCTGGAAGTGTCGATGGTCCATTCCATCGCCGGCACGCTCGAGGGCGGCAAACTCGTGCGCCAGAGGCCGTTTCGCGATCCGCACCATTCCGCCTCGCTGCCGTCGATCATCGGCGGCGGGCAGCGGGCCAAGCCGGGGGAAATCTCGCTCGCGCACCACGGCGTGCTGTTCCTCGACGAACTGCCGGAGTTTTCGCGCCAGACGCTGGAGTCCCTGCGCCAGCCGCTGGAGACCAGAAACGCGCTCGTCTCCCGCGCAAATTATCATGTCACCTTCCCGGCGCATTTCCAGCTCGTCGCGGCGATGAACCCCTGCCGCTGCGGCCATGTGGATGACGCAAGCCGCGCCTGTTCGCGCGCGCCGAAATGCGTCGCCGACTATCAGGCGAAAATCTCCGGCCCGATCTTCGACCGCATCGACATCAATATCGACGTGCCGGCGGTGAGAGCCGCCGACCTCGCCCTGCCGCCGCCGCGCGAAGGCTCGGCGCAAGTGTCGTTCCGCGTCGCCGAGGCGCGGGAGGTCATGCGCGCGCGGTTTGAAAAACTCGGCGCAATGCACCTGCACACCAATACCGAGGCCGACGGCGACATCCTCGCGCAAATCGCGCCGCTGGCGCTGCCGGTGCAGCAATTTCTCACCGAGGCGGCGGAACGCGCGAAGCTTTCCGCCCGCGGCTATCACAGGGTCTTGCGCGTCGCCCGCACGATCGCCGACCTCGCGCACAGCGACTCAGTGGAGCGCGCCCATATCGCGGAAGCTTTGGGATACCGCCGGCAGGGTGCCGGTCTCTCTCTGGCTGCTTGAATATTATATAATAATATCAAATATTTATTTATATAAATAACCATAAAATATGGACTTTCTGCGCGGCTGTGCTATACTGAACGCATAAGAATCTGCTGCGTTTCAGGGAGGAGATTACCCCATGGTGGAAAGATTACAGGCCGATGCATCGACCCCCCTGCCGCTTGAGCAGCATCTCCAAAAAGTCGAAACCGCCCTTGCCGAAGCGATGGAAAATCCGGGCAGCGCGCCGTCTTCTTCGGGCGCGGCTGCAGGGGGCGCGGCTGCAGGGGCCGCTGCCTCCGGCGGCGGCGAAGACCCGATGACCGACGCTCTCATCACTACTCCCGTCACCGGCGCCGGCAGCATGTTCATTTCCGTCTACGACCAGATGAACAGCAGCAACGGCAACCCGCTCGCCGGCGGCAGCAAAAACACGAACAACAGTCATTTCATCGGCGGCAGCGGCTACAGCGAGCAAAGAAAGCCGACGCCGACGCCGCTGATCCCCATGACCTATGCCGAAAAGAAAATGGCCGTCAAGCGCACCGGACGCGCAGCGGTGAAATCGGCACAGGGCGGCGTCAGAAGCAGCAGCTCGCGCGGCGCCAGTGTCTTCGCCTCCGAGCGTCTCGCGCTGGCCAGCATGTCGCTGACGGGCGGCAGCCTGACCGACAAGAAAAAAACCCCGATGAAGGGCGCGAAAGTGAACCTCGCGGTGGCGCAGGCCATGGGGTTCGGCAGCCTCGTGCAGGAGCTGAACGTCACGCTGCGGGAAATGCAGGGCCTCACCCGTTACGACAAGGATCCGAAGCGCCTCGAGCTCGACCTGCGCGAGGGAAAAGCCTCCGCCGAGGCGGTCGTGCAAAACAGTCCGCAGATAGCCGCCAAGCTTCTCAGGCCGCACCAATAAGCCCGCCGGATTTCACGTCGGATTTCGAACGGCACGCCGGTGAGGCGCGCGCTCAAATCCCGAAGCGCCGGCGCAGCAGCCTTGTCCACCGCGTGAGGGCGCACGCCTTTAAGGCCTTTGTCTTCCATGGGAACGAGGGCGGCAATGTCACAATCCCCGCAATAAACGCCGCCCATGCCGCCAAGCCGCGCGTTCGCGGCGCACCAGACGGCCGTGGCCGCGGACAAAGTCCGGCCTGAAACTCAGGAACGCGCGTCTGTGACGGTGAGCAGCTTCTGCCGCACCGTGTGGATGGCCGTGTCCAGTACCTCCGGCGGGGAGAGTTTCGTCGTGTCGAGCAGGTAGGCGTCGTCCGCCGGCGTGGCGGGCGCGACGTCACGGCCGCTGTCGCGCTGGTCGCGCCGCAAGAGGTCGGCGAGCACGCCCTCCAGCGTCAGCAGCGGGTGGCTCCACTGCAATTCCCTGAAGCGGCGCTGCGCGCGCTCCTCCGGCTTCGCTGTGACGAAAAACTTGACGTCCGCGTCGGGGCAGACGACCGTGCCAATGTCACGCCCGTCGAGCACCGCGCCGCCGACGTCGCCCGGCGGATTTTCCGCGAAAGCGCGCTGGAAGGCGAGCAGCTCTTTGCGCACCTCCGGCAGGGCGGCGACTTTCGACGCCGCTTCAGACACCTCGGGCCGGCGCAGCGCGGGGCTGGACAGCAGTTCCAGCGTAAGGTTGCGCAGGACGATGTCGATGGCCGGACGGACGTCCTCGATCCGCGACGGGTCGCTGCCCATCTCCAGCGCGGCGAGCGCGACGGCGCGGTAGAGCGCGCCGGTGTCGAGATAGGCGTAGCCGAGTCGTTCCGCGATCTTGCGCGCCAGCGTGCCTTTGCCGCTGGCGGCGGGGCCATCAACGGCGACGACGATTTTCCGCCGCGGCGCGGCGGCTTCTTGCGCGTCTCCTGTTTTGGGGAATGTGACGATGGACATTTTTAGGCGCTCCCTCTCCTGCTCGACCGGGTTGGATGTTATCATTATGGCAACGTGAGAACAAGGTCAAAAAAGCGCCCTGCGCGCGGTGCCGCAGGGCTGTTCTGAACGATGTTTACTTCCTCCCATACCGCCCCGTCAGCGCTGCGGCGGCCAGAACATGGCCTTTCAGCGCGGCTTTCAGCGCCGCCGCGTCCGGCACGGGCGGAAGTTCCGCATCCAGCGCATAAAGGCGGAAATAGTAATGGTGCGGCGCCGCGCCGGACGGCGGGCAGGGGCCGCCGTAGCCGGTCTTGCCGAAACTGTTCGCGCCCTGCGCCGTTCCGTTCGCCGCATGCGCTGTCGGCGGCATCTGCGACGACAGACCGTGGGAACCAGCGGGAATGTTGTAAATCACCCAGTGCGTCCAGCCGCCCGCGGGCGCGTCCGGGTCCTCGACCGCCAGCGCGAGGCTTTTCGCTTTCTCCGGAACGTTTTTCCATTGAAGCGCGGGAGAAACATTCGCGCCGTCGCAGGTGTATTTTCGCGGAATGGTTCCGCCGTCGGCAAACGCCGGACTGGAGATCGTCATCGCCGCCGCCGCACCCCGCGCCGAAACGGCGCAGAAAAACACGCATGCCAGGACAGTAAAAATATTTTTCGGGCTCATATGCTTGCCCATCATCAAGCCGCCGCGCCCTTGCCGGATTTGCCGGATTTTTCTTTTTTCTCTTCCGGCGTGATGACGAGGCCTGATTTTCCGGCTGTCACTGCCACCGCGCTGTCGTCCGGGATTTTCCCCTCGATGAGGAGGTTGGCAAGCGGGTTTTGCAACTCCTTCTGGATGACGCGTTTGAGCGGACGCGCGCCATAAGCGGGGTCGTACCCCGCGTCGGCGAGATGCTGCTTCGCGGATGCGTCCAGTCTGAGCGAGATGTTGCGCTCGGCGAGCATCTTCTCCAGACCCGCGAGCTGGATGTCGACGACATGCACCATCATGCCGCGGGTGAGACGGCTGAAGAGCAGGATTTCGTCGATGCGGTTGAGGAACTCCGGACGGAAGGCATGGCGCACGACATCCATCACCTGCTCGCGCACCTTGCTTACATCCTCGCCGTCTTTTTGCGCGACGAGGTATTCCGCGCCGAGGTTCGATGTCATGATGATGACGGTATTCGAGAAGCCCACGACGCGCCCCTGCCCGTCCGTCAGGCGGCCGTCGTCGAAGACCTGCAGCAGAATGTTGAACACATCCGGATGCGCCTTCTCGACCTCGTCGAACAAAATCACCTGATAGGGCCTGCGGCGCACGGCTTCCGTCAGCGTGCCGCCTTCTTCATAGCCGACGTAGCCCGGCGGCGCGCCGATCAGCCTTGCCACCGAATGTTTCTCCATGAACTCCGACATGTCGATGCGCAACATCGCGGATTCGTCGTCGAACAGGAATTCCGCCAGCGCCTTGGCCAGTTCCGTCTTGCCGACACCGGTGGGGCCAAGGAACAAAAACGTGCCCATCGGCTGGTTCTTGCGCTGCAATCCCGCGCGCGAACGCCTGACCGCGTTAGCGACGGCGGAGATCGCCTCCGCTTGACCGACGACGCGCTTCTTCAAATGCTCTTCCATCTTCAAAAGCCGGTCGCGCTCGCCCTGCATCATCTTGTCGACGGGGATACCCGTCCAGCGGCTGACCACGGCGGCGATGTCGTTCTCGCGCACCTCTTCCTTGATCATAGTTCCTTCGGAGCCCTTGCCCGCGTCGGCCAGCTTCTGCTCCAGCTGCGGGATGACACCGTAGGTGAGCTCGCCCGCCCGCGCCCAATTGCCCGCGCGTTGCGCCTGCTCCAGCTCGATGCGCGCCTTTTCGAGTTCTTCCTGCACCTTCTGCCCTGAAGAGAGCTTTTCCTTTTCGGCCTTCCAGCGCGAGGTGAGCTCGGCGGATTCTTTTTCGAGCGTCTTCAGCTCTCCTTCGAGCTTCACGAGGCGCTCGCCCGTCGCCTTGTCGGATTTTTCCTTTTTCAGCGCCTCGCGCTCGATCTTGAGCTGGATGACGCGGCGGTCGAGCTCGTCGAGCTTTTCCGGCTTGCTGTCGACCTCCATGCGCAGGCGCGACGACGCCTCATCCATCAGGTCAATGGCCTTGTCGGGCAGGAAGCGGTCGGAGATGTAGCGGTTGGAGAGCGTCGCCGACGCGACGATCGCCGCGTCGGTGATGCGCACGCCATGGTGCAATTCATACTTCTCCTTCAGGCCGCGCAGGATGGAGATCGTGTCCTCCACCGTCGGCTCGCCGACGAAGACCGGCTGGAAGCGCCGCTCCAGCGCGGGGTCTTTTTCGATGTGCTTCCTGTATTCGTCGAGCGTCGTCGCGCCGATCATGTGGAGCTCGCCGCGGGCGAGCGCCGGT
>JAGXAX010000035.1 GCA_018971405.1 Alphaproteobacteria bacterium
GGCCTCACGCTGCAAAACCTCCGTGCCGATCTCGGGGGGCCGGAAGTGACGGGCAGCGGCGCCGTGACGCCGCGCAAGGGGAAAGACGGAACGGACGGGCATGACATCGCGTTCGACGGCGTGCTTGAAAACATGCCGCTCGACAAGCTGAAAACCTACTGGCCGCCCGCACTGGCGGCGGACGCGCGCGGCTGGGTCACGGGGCATCTTTCCGCCGGCACGGCGACGCGGGCGACGCTGCATCTCGCCCTCTTCTCGCCCGCGCTGGTCTGTCTCGGCGCGGACGCGGCGCCGTGGGACGATTTCAGCGCGCCCGCGGTGCGGAAGGTCGGCGGGCGGATCGAATTCCGCGGCATCACCGTCGATTATTTTTCTCCGCTGGCGCCGGTGAAAGACGTGAAGGGCTTTGCCACCTACGACAGCAAATCTTTCGCCCTCGACATTTCCGGCGGCGCGCTCGGCGACATGCGGGTGACGCGTTCCAAAATCTCCGTCGCCGGTCTCGACGCCGCGCCGCCGCGCCATGCGGAAATCGACATTTCCGTTTCGCTCAAGGGCCCTTTGAAGACGGCGCTCGGCGTGCTGGCCGGAAAGCCGCTGCGTTACCCGCAGAAGCTGGGGTTAAACATGAAAGACGTTGCCGGAAACGCGGCGGTGGACGCCGGCTTCAAATTCCCGCTCTATGACGCCCTGAAGCCCGACGAGATCAGGGTGACGGCGGACGCTGCGCTCGACGGCGTGCTGCTCAAGGACGTTGCCGCGGGCATGGCGCTGACCGGCGGGCCCTTCTCCCTGAAGCTGGCGGGGGGCGCACTCGACATTTCCGGCAAGGGCGTCCTCGGCACGATGCCGGTGACGTTCGACTGGCAGAAGGATTTTTCCGCGCAGGCGCCCTTTGACAGCCGGGTGAAGGCGTCGCTGCCGCTCGACGCCGCGTCGCTGGCGGCCTTCGACGTGCCGCCGGAACTGCAGGTGACCGGCGTCATCCCCGCCACCGTGACCTATACGGTCGAAAACGCCCATGCCGCTTCGCTGCTGTTCAGCGGCGACATCTCGGCGGCGGGCTTCACCGTGCCGGAGACCGGCTACGTGAAGCAGCCGCGGGTCGGCGGCACGCTCGGCATGACTGTGGGCTTCAAGGACGGCCGTGTTTCCGCCATCAAGGGGCTCGACCTCGAGACGGACAAGGCGCTGGTCAGGGGCGACCTCGCCTTCGCGAAGGACGGAAGCCTTTCCGCCGCCGCGCTGCGGCAGGTGAAGCTGGGCGGAACGGACGTTGCCATCAGCCTGAACCGCGGCGCTGGCGCCTATGACGTCAGCATCGACGGCGCGTCCTTCGACGCGGCGCGGATCCTG
This sequence comes from Alphaproteobacteria bacterium, assembly GCA_018971405.1. Taxonomy (GTDB): domain Bacteria; phylum Pseudomonadota; class Alphaproteobacteria; order Micavibrionales; family UBA2020; genus PALSA-926. The sequence goes on from JAGXAX010000035.1 coordinate 1,357, forward strand.
AGCAAAGGCGTCGCGCCCAAGAGCGACGCCGCCGCCGCGCAAAAAACGACGCCGGTCAGTCTCGTCATGAAAGTGGCCAGCCTCGTCACGGGCGCGGGAAAATCCGTCGCCGACCTCGACCTCGCCCTGCGCCGCAACGCCTGGGGGCGCATCGACATGATGACGGCGACCGGCGTTTCCGGCGGCAGGCCGCTGAAGCTCTCCTACCTTCCGGTCGCGGCGGGGCACCAATTGCGTTTCGAGGCCGACAATGCGGGCGCGGCTTTAAGCGCGCTCGGCATCAGCGACGGCGTGCGCGGCGGCAAACTCGTCGTCTCCGGCGATCCGGACGCGAACGACCCGGGCCGCCGCGACATGCACGGCTCCGTCTACCTGATGGATTTCTCGCTCGTCGACGTGCCGGTGCTGGGGCGCCTGCTGAACGCGCTGTCGCTCAGCGGTTTCATCGAGTTGCTCCACGGCAAGGGCATCGCCTTCCGGAAGATGCGCTGCGACTTCTGGTGGACGGACCAGGGCGAGCCGCAGACGCAGAAGAACGTGCGGCGGATCACGGTGCGCAACGGCGAGACGTCGGGCGCGTCCCTCGGCCTGACGTTCGAGGGCGCGATCGACGACTGGAACAATACGGTCGACATGAACGGTACGATCATCCCCGTCTCCGACCTGAACAAGATGATCGACGTCATCCCGATCGTCGGCCCCATCCTGACCGGCGGCGGAAAGGGGGTCTTCGCCGCGACCTACACGGTCAAGGGCCCGAAGGCCGATCCCGACGTCAGGGTCAACCCGCTCTCCGTGCTGGCGCCGGGGATTTTGCGCAAGCTGTTCTTCGAGAAGTGACGCGTTTTTGAGGCGCGGCTCACCCGCGCTTCAGGCGCGTTGCCGCGGAGTTTTTCCGCTGCGGCGTCACGAATTTTACGCCGCCCGCGCGGATGACCTTGAGTTTGCCGTCGGCGATTTCGATGTCCGCCGTCCTGTCTCCGACGGGCAGGCGGTCGATCCTGACCGTGCCCCATGCGGCGCGCCAGTTGCGGGGGTTGATCGCGACCGTGCGCCGTCCCGCGTCCACGTCAAGTTCGAGGACGGCCTGCAAAAGCTGCAGCGGCGCGGCCGCCGCCCATGCCTGCGGGCTGCAGGCCTGCGGATAGGCGACGGGCGCCATCCCCTCCTCGCGCGCGAATCCGCCGAACAGCTCCGGCAGGCGCCAACCGTTCGCTCTGGCGGCGGCGAACATTCCTTCGAAGAGCCGCGCCGCTTCCCTCGCGTATCCGGCGCGCCCCATGCCGGCGGCGATCAGCGCCGTGTCGTGCGGCCAGACGGAGCCGTTGTGGTAAGAGAGCGGGTTGTAGCGCGGTTCGCCCTGCATGAGAGTGCGGATGCCGAAGCCGGTGAAGGAGTCCGTGCCCATGAGCTGCGCGACGACCTTTTTCGCCCGCGCTTTCGGCATGATGCCGGTGAACAGCAATTGCCCCATGTTCGACGCCCTGACGGCGCAGGGCTTTTTGTCGCCGTCGAGAGCAAGGACGTAGTATTGCCCCTTCTTGTTCCAGAACTTTTCGTTGAAGTTCCTGCGCAGGGTCTTGGCCCGGGCCGCATAGCGTTTCGCCCGCGCAGCTTCGTGAAAAACGGCTGCGAGGGCCTTTCCTGCGTTCCACGCGGCATAGGCGTAGCCCTGCACCTCGCAGACGGCGCGGGGAAAGCTGACGTCTGTGTTGCCCTTGCTGTCGAAAACGGAGTCCTGCGAGTCCTTCCACATCTGGTTGTAAAGGCCGGTTTCCTTTTTGCGCCGGTAGGCGACGAAACCGTCGGAGTTTTTCTCCGGACGGCTCCCGCCCGCGGCTGAATTTTCCATCCACGCCAGCGCGGCTTTGATGTTCGGCCAGATAGTCCTGATGAAGGCCGTATCGCCGGTGCGGCGGAGATATTCGCCCGCCAGTACGACGTAAAGCAGCGTCGTGTCCACGCCGCCGTAATAAAGGCCGAAAGGCACCAGCCCCGCGTGCGACATTTCGTTCTCGCGGGTTTCGTGCATGATCTTGCCCGGCTCGGCGTCGCGGGCGGGATCGGCCTTTTTGGCCTGACGGCCGGAGAGAAATTGCAAGACGCCGCGCGCGGTGGAAGGGTTCGCCCACAGCGTTTCGAACGCAGTGATAATGCCGTCGCGTCCGAATGGCACGGCGAACCACGGCACGCCTGCGCAAGGGTAGGGGCCGCTGTCGTAACATGTAGTGAGGAAGGCAAGGTCGTTTTGCGTGCGGTCGAACCAGTCCTGCAACTGCGGGTCCGAAAAGGAAAGCTGCGCCCCCTCGGCGCGCAAGGCCGCCCGTTCCGCCCGCACGGCGTCGCGCGCGGCGGCGTAGCTTTCCGGCCCGATCGCCGCGCCATCGGGTTTCCCGCAGGCGAGATATATCGTTTTTTCGCCGCCGGGCGGCAGGTCGAGGACGAAGTCCGCCTGCGTCTCCGTCAGCCGTGCGGGGCCGGCGGCGGCGTCGAAGAAAACGCCGGATTCGCGCGTAATCCCGTCGATGCCTTTATACCGCCAGAAGACGCCGTTGCCGGCAACGGCGGCTTTGTCCTGCGCGCCGAGGGTCTTTTTCAGGTTTTGGCCGCGGACGTTGAACATGTCGACGAAGTCGTTGCCGAACGTGAAGCCGAGCGTCGCCTTGACCGGGCTGACGCCGAAATTGCGGACGGTGACCGCCTGACGGAGAAGCCCGTCCTTCAGGGTCAGACGGCGCTCGACAAGGAGGCTGTTGGCGGGAATGTCCGTTCCGGCGCTGTCTTTCATCGCCGGGCTTGCGAGGCTGACGACGAGTTCCGCGTTGTCGGGGGTGAATTGCGCGCCGCCGCGGCGCAGGGTTTGCCCGTTCAGCCGCAGGGTCAGCGCCGCGGCGAAGCGCATGTCGTCCGCATAAACCCCCATGAGGCCCGTTTCCGGCGCGATGTCGCCGCCGCGGTCAAGAAGCGCGTAGCTCCTGCCGTGCTTGAGCGTGACAAGGCCCAGTTCTGCGAGAGAAGGTTCGGTCATGCTTCAGCCTGCTTTGTCGTCATTCGTCCACGTCGAGGTCGTCCGGATCGCTGATGCCCTGTTCGAGCGAGAGCTTTTTGCGCGCGTAATGCCGCACGCTCAGCGGCATGGCGAGCAGGTATACTACGATCATCAGCGTCAGGGTCGGCCATGTCTCGTTGATGAGGCCGGAGATGAGCAGGCCGATGACCGCCAGCGCCGGCACCGACATCTTCTGCGGCACGCGGATCTGCTTGCTGGAAAAAGTGGGGATGTGGCTCACCATCATCGCCGCGACGACGACCAGCCAGGCGCCGACGGCATAGGGGTTGGTCACGACGGGCAGGAATTTCCCGGCCGGCACGCCGCCGGACAGACCGGCTATATGGCCGCCCCCGATCTGGAAGGCCACCATCAGCGGCAGCAGCGCGAGCCCCGCGCCGAGCGGCGAGGGCACGCCGGTGAAATACTTGGCCAGCGGGTCGTTCGGCGTTTCTTCCGCCTTGGCGACGTTGAAGCGCGCGAGGCGCAGGGCCACGCCCATCATGAAGACCAGCGCCGTGATCCAGCCGAAGCGGCCGGCGAGGTGCGTCGTCCAAAGAAAGGTGATGATGGCGGGCGCGACGCCGAAGCCGACGAAATCCGAGAGGCTGTCCAGCTCCGCGCCGAGCTTGCTCTGCGCCTTGAGCAGGCGTGCCGCCGCGCCGTCGAAGGCGTCCATGAAGGCGGCGGCGAAAACGGCGATGACCGCCTCCTGCCATTTGCCGTCGATGGCGAACCGGATCGCCGTCATGCCCGAGGCCATGGCGGTCAGCGTGATCATATTGGGGATCATCTTGTGCAGCGAGAGTTTTCTGGGCTTCTTGTCCATGGGAATCTTTATGCCGGAATTTCGACGGCGCGGTTTTCGCCCGTCCGCGCAGGCTCGGAAGAGGCGAGGTCTGCGATCACCGTCTCGCCGCCGACCATGCGCTGGCCGACGGAGACCAGCGGATTGACGCCCGGCGGAAGATATATATCGACGCGGCTGCCGAAGCGGATCAGCCCGTAAATCTCGCCCGCCTTCACGTTTTGGCCGGCGGCGAGCCTGCAGATGATGCGCCGCGCCACGAGGCCCGCGATCTGCACGAAGGCGACGCTGCTGTCATGGCCTTCGAGCTTCATCAGCACGGTCGAGCGCTCGTTATCGACGCTCGCCTTGTCGAGGCTGGCGTTGAAGAATTTGCCGGGGCGGTAGACGACCTTTTTGATCTCGCCGTCGGCGGGGATGCGGTTGACGTGCACGTCGAAGACGTTGAGGAAGACCGAAACGCGCGTCAGGGTTTCCGCGCTGAACAGCCTGTCGCCGTCTTCCTTCGCGTCGGCGAGCTCCGGCGGGAGCGGCGCCGCGACGATCATCTGCACGAGGCCGTCGGCGGGGCTGACGACCAGACCCTTGCGCACCGGCGTGATGCGCACGGGGCAGCGGAAGAAATAAACGCACCAGGCCAGAAGGACGATGCCGGCGAAGCCCGCCACATGCCCGACCGCGTGCAGGCCGAGGGCGAGCAGCGCCGCGCCGGCGATGAACGGCCGTCCCGCCGGATGCAGGGGGACGAAGAGGGTTTTTTTGATGGTGGCAAGCAAATCGTTCATGGTTTTTTGCGGTTCCTTTTTGTATGCTGGCAGTGCGAGTAGTTTTGTGCAGGCCGTATAGAGATACAAGTAAATATTTTTTTTCGTAATACATCAGTTTATGACGATTTGGAAGGGTGTCTTGAACATTTTTTATTTTCAGAATATTTCAGCCGCCGGCGCCCTTGCGCGATGCTCAGGAATTATTTACGACTTGCGGATAGACTGGAGATGGGTCGCGTTCCGCCGCGGCCGTGGAGCAAAAGTGATACGGAGTTTCAGCCTTGCCTGAAAAGCCCTCGGAAAGCCAGACCTTGAAACCCGCGGCGGTTGCAGGCATGCCGCGCGCGCAGGATCTCGGGCGCATGGCCATGGCGAAGATCGCCGCGCTGGCGATCGAGCCGACGCCGCAGATTTACGAGCTGTGGTTCCGCTATTTTCAGGGCGACCCCGAGATCAAGGCTGCGATCGACGCTCATGCGGGCGTCCTCGACGAGACGGCCTGTTACAAGTTCTACAAGCGCTTTCTCAGCGAGACGGCGCGCGGCGACGCCATCCGGACGATCTCGGACCATATCCAGCAGGCCATCAGCGACCTCGCGCACACGATCGATTCCGTCAAATCGATGACCAGCGATTACGGCGGCTCGCTCAACGGCGTTTCCGAGAAGATCAGGAACGCCGCGACGCTGGAAGATCTCGGCGAGGCCGTTTCCGCCATCGTCGAGGACACGCGCATGATGCTGGAGAAGAACCAGAGCCTTGAATTCGAACTGACGAACTCCTCGACGCAGGTGGCGGAGCTCAAGAAGAACCTCGACAACGTCAGGAAGGAAGCGCTGACGGACGGGCTGACCGGCCTTTCCAACCGCAAGGCCTTTGACAAGCAGATCCGCGACTGGATCGATGATGCCGATGCGGGCGGCGGCAAGCTGTGCCTCGTGATGATCGACATCGACCACTTCAAGAGTTTCAACGACACCTACGGCCATCAGGTCGGCGACCAGGTCTTGCGCCTCGTGGCGCGCACGCTGGTCGACGGCATCAAGGGCGGCGATTTCGCGGCGCGCTTCGGCGGCGAGGAGTTCGCCATCATCCTGCCCAATACGCCGCTTTCCGGTGCGGAGCGCGTTGCGGACAGCCTGCGCCGCGCCGTGGAGAACAAGGAAGTCGTCAACAAGAGCAACAATAAGAGCCTCGGCCGCATCACCTTTTCCGGCGGCATCGCGGAATACGTTCAGGGCGAGAGCATCGCCAGCCTGATCGACCGCGCCGACGCCGCGCTTTACGCGGCGAAACATTCCGGACGCAACCGCATCAAGTCCGCCGGGCCATGACGGTCTTTTCGCCGCTGTCCTGAGAAAAAGAACCCTTATGCTTACATGGCCGCCGCGTCCGCGGCGGCCAGCTCTCCCGCAAGCGGCGCGACGAGTTTCGTGGCGGGCATCGGCGCCTGAACGAGCGGAAGGGTCATGCCCGGCCTGTCGGGCATTTTTTTCCGGCTCCTTGCGGGGTTCTTCTATTGCATCCGGCAGGTGTAGTGCTGGTTGCCCGAAGTGATGCCGGGCACGTAAACCTTGTCGTAGCCGGACGGACATGAATCCTGCTCGCCGATCAGGGTTTCCGCCGGCTCGCCGTCTATCGTCGCGTGCTTCGGCGCTTGCACCTCGGCCTGTCCCTGTCCGCCGCCCTCGGCAGGCGGGGCCGCCGGAGCTGTGCCGCCGCCCGCCGCGGGAATGGGCGTCACGTCGTAGCAGCCGTCCGGACAATAGGAATAGGAAACATCGGCGCAGGCGCCGTTGCCGTCGCAGACGCGCCGGACGCGCAGGTATTTTTTTTGCAGGTTGGAGACGATGATGTCGCGCCGGAAAATCACCTGCCCGCCGCGGCCGAGGACGATCATCGACGTCGCGCCCGCCGCGTGCGGTGTCAGGATCAGCAGGCGCGGGTTGTCGAGGGCGACGCCGACGTTGCCGGGATTGTTGACGATGACGCTGACGGCGTCGTGCTGCAGGCGGAGGATGCTGTTCTGATCCATCGTCAGGAACAGGGGCGCGGCATTTCCGGCGGCGCCCGCAAGGGCGGGGGCGCGCAGCGACAGCAGGAAAAAGACGGCGAGCCCCGCCAGACGCAAAGCCGCCCTGGCGTTATTCGGCATCGTCGGGCCGGACGGGAACGTTGGTGACGGCATTGCCGCTGTAGACGCGCACGACCGCATTCTGCTGTTTCTTCCTGCTGGCGCGGGCTTCGTCCTCGTATATCGTCTGGATGGTCTTGCTGACGCTGACGTCCGTCGTCATGGGATTAGGCGTGTTTTCGGACGTGTCCTTTTCCCCCAGCCGGCGCAGGGCGAGCGAGAGCTTGCCCATCGAGGAGGCCATGGCCAGTATTTGCGCGCCTTTCTGGGTCACTTCCAGCGTGACGGTGCGCCCGACCTTGACCGTGTCGGACGTGTCCTTGTCGCTCTGGTCGACCGCCAGCACCAGCACGTCGTTCAGGACGGTCTCGCTGGCGTACCTTTGCGCCACGGCGGCGGAGAAGTTGGCGGCGTTGCCGTGCAGGTTCAGTTGGAAGTCGAGAATGACGTCCACGCGGTCGCCCGGCGAGATGAACCCGCCCGCCATCGTCTCGGGCCGGACGGAGATGGCGACCGCCCGCATGCCGGGATGGAGCGAGGCCGCGAGGAAATTATGGCCGCCGGCGCTGTCGACGAGCGCCTGCGTGGTGATCGGCTCGCCGGACTCGATTTCGCGCTTCAGCGGGCGACCGTAGATGCTCAGTTTCTTGTCGTCCGGCTGGTCCTTCTTCTGGATGAGGCCGCTGTAGAGGGCGCCCGCTGGAAAAACCTCCCAGTGCGCGTCGCCGGCCTCAAGCGTCTCCCCGACCGCGAGCATCCGGCTGGCGACGAGGACTTCCGGGCCGGTGGATTTCGGGTGTTTCGGCCTCAGCATGGCGCTCATTGCCAGAGCCATGATGAGCGCAATCACGAGCGCGCCGCCGGCGATGATGATGATCGAAGTCTTGTTCATGCGGATCCCCTGATGCTAAACCGGTCAAACTCCCCTTTCATCCTCGCATAAAAAGGGGTTTTTGTGACACACAAAAAATGTCTGCCCGTCACTGTTATGTCATCACTCCGACAGATGCAGCTGGCTCAACTGCGTGGCGATGGCATTGAAGGCGTTGATCAGATCCTGATTGGTCGGCGCGTCATAATACATGCTCGGAGTCGTCGCGCACTGGCTGTAGTACTGCTTGGTCGACTGCTGGATCGCCGACTGGAAGGTGATCGTGTAGATGCGGATGCCCTGCGCCTTCATGTTGGTGCAGATCTGCTCGAACTTGTTGTTGATGTCGGTCGGGCTCATCGACGTGCCGGGGGCGTTGTAGGCGCCTTCGCCCGACAACACGGTATTCACGGTGGCGTTGCCGTCGGTCATCATGATCACGGTTTTCGACCATTGCGTGTTGCTGTAGGGCACGCCTTCGGTGAAGGGCTCGGCGTTCGAGATAACGCGCCAGCCCCAGACCATGCCGATGTCCCGATAGGTGTTGCCCAGCGTCGGCAGGTTGTTGATCTCGTTTTGCAGCGCCGTCTGGTCGTTGGTCAGCGGCATGAT
>JAGXAX010000335.1 GCA_018971405.1 Alphaproteobacteria bacterium
TGTCTGGAAAGAGGCGGAATCCTGCGCCCTCCGCTCAGCCATTATTGCCCGAAATGCTGTTCGGGTCCTGATATTTCAGGCGGACGTAACTGATGACGTTGCGGACATGATTGGTGCTGCGCGCATAGGCCAGCACGCGATCGAGTTCGCTCTGGTTCTGCGCCACGCCCATCACGTAGACGTTGCCGTCCACCGTGTCGACGTTATAGTTGATCGACTGGATGTATTTGTCGAACATCAGGCGGGTCTTGATGTTGCCGGTGATCCAGCCGTCAACGAGGCTTCCGGTGATGCCCTCGCCCTGACTGACGGAAATCTCGTTCAGCACCTGCTTCACGTCCGGCGCCTGCCACGCGAGCCGTACCGCCTCGACACGCATGTCCGGCGTGGGTACAGATCCCGTGAGCAGCACGCGCCCTTCCTTGACGGTCACGCTCAGGTCGCGAAACAGCTTGAAGTCGTTTTTGATGTAAGCGTCGACGATCTTGAGCTGCGTGGCGTCGTCCTTGACCGCGCCGGTGACGCCGCCTTCCTGCTCCGCCGCGACCCCGAGCGACGCTCCCGTTCCGAGTGCGACGCTCGCCGGACTGCATCCCGTAGCCAGAAGACAGCAGCCCGCCGCCAGCAGGCCGGACAAAAAACGCGCATGCCTTTTGTGATGAAGCATTACTCCCCCTCGCGAACAGCCTTCCCCAAGGCTTTTTGAACGACGCTTTGTTAAAAAGCGTCCGGAATATGCTCTGGCCAGGCGCCGGGCGCCAAAATCAGGGCATCGAACCGCATCTCGCAGTCATTGTACTCCGGATGCTGCTGAAGGTAAAGTTCCGCGGCATTGCGGACACGCATTTGATTCTTCTTATCAATAGCTTCCGCGGCGGCTTCCTTCGTCTTACGCAATTTGACTTCGACGAAGACGAGCGCTTTACCGTCAAGCACAACAAGATCAATCTCTCCGACCGGGGTCTTGAACCTTTTTTCGAGGATACGACAGCCTTTGGAACGTAAATAAGACCTCGCTTTAAATTCGGCAAACAATCCTTTGCTATGAGATGTTTTAGCCATCACCTGTCGCCTTTTTTGTTGAGCAGCAGCGCACGCTGGTAAACATCGCGTTTTTTCAGGCCGGATTTCGCGCTGACATAAGCCGCGGCGTCCTTCACGCTCATCCCCTGTTTTCCGACCATTTCAAGGAGCAAGGCGTCAATATCCGCTTCCGTCCAACGCTCCCCGCCGTCCGTTTCCGGCGCGCCGACAACCACCACGATCTCGCCGCGCGTCTCGCCGCCGCCTGCGTAATATTTTAATAAATTAGATAAATTATCCCTATTAACTTCTTCAAATTTCTTTGTTAATTCCCGCGCAACTGCCGCCTGCCGGTCGCCCAGAACCTCCAGCATGTCCTGCAGGCTTTTCTCCAGCCGCGGGCCTGTCTCGTAAAAAACCAGCGTGGCGGGAACATTTTTAATTTCCGCCAGCGCCGCGCGCCGCGCCGCCTGTTTCACCGGCAAAAACCCTACGAACATGAACTTGTCCGTCGGCAGCCCCGACAGCACCACCGCCGCCAGAGACGCCGATGCCCCCGGAACGCAGGTCACAGGGATATTTTCCGCCGCACAGGCGGCGACCAGCTTATAACCGGGGTCGGAGACAAGCGGCATGCCTGCGTCGGAAATCAGGGCGATCCGCCTGCCTTCCCGCAGCAGGGCGAGCAATTTAGGCCGCGCCGCCTCTGCATTATGGTCGTGATAGGGCATTTTCGGCGCGGAAATATCGTAATAGGAGGTCAGCTTGCCCGACACGCGCGTGTCCTCGCAGGCGATCAGATCCGCCTTCCCTAATATCCTCAGGGCGCGTAAAG
>JAGXAX010000336.1 GCA_018971405.1 Alphaproteobacteria bacterium
GGCCCTGCCCATCAGCTGCTTGGCGATGGCGACCAGCTTTTTGGACAGCCACTTCCCGATGACGAAGATCGCGACGGCGGCGATGACCTTGATGCCATAGAGGCTGATATATTCGGCGATTTTCGGCAGGATGGCGTGGATATCCATTTTTACTTCTCCAACGGTAAATTGACAAAAAGACGCGGTATATTAGCGGAGAAAGCGGGCGGCGGGCAATTGTTATTATGCCGCAAGATACCCCTTTGGAAGCTGCGCCTTCAATTCTTCTCCGGCTCTGCGCCCCAAAGCGTTTGCCGCCTTGAGATCCGTCACTTCCGCCGTATAGGACGCGGTTTTGACGTCGCTGCCGTCGGGGCGCGCCACCAGCACGTCGAATTTCGCGCGATTCTGCGCGTCCGGCGCAGGCAAAAGCGCGGCGAGCGGCGTCCTGCACGAACCATCCATCACGTCGAGGAATGCCCGCTCCGCCGTCACGCGCAGTTCCGTCACCTTGCAATGCACGGCGGAGAGAATCTCCCGCGTCGCCGCGTCTTTCTCGCGCACCTCGATGCCGACAGCGCCCTGCGCCACGGCGGGCAGCATGACATCCGGCTCCAGAATGTGTCTGACGAGATCGCCCTGTCCGAGGCGCTTCAGCCCCGCGACGGCGAGCAGCGTCGCGTCGACCGCGCCTTCTTCAAGTTTTTTCAGGCGCGTGCCGACGTTGCCGCGCAGGAGGACGATTTTCAAATCCGGACGCCGCGCCAAAACAATCGCCTGACGGCGCAGGCTCGACGTGCCGAGCACCGCCCCTTGCGGCAGGTCGTCGAGCGAGCCTTTATGGCGGGAGAAAAACGCGTCGCGCGGGTCCTCGCGCGGCAGGAGGCAGGGGATGACCAGGCCGTCCGGCAGCCGCGTCGGCATGTCCTTCATCGAATGCACGGCGCAGTCGATCGCGCCCGACAGCAGCGCCTCCTCGATCTCTTTGGTGAAGAGGCCCTTGCCGCCCGCTTCCGACAGCGCGCGGTCCTGAATCCGGTCGCCGCTGGTGACGATCTTCACCACCTCGAGCGCAAGGGCGGGATGCGCCTTTTTCAGCGCCTTGCTCAGCAACTCCACCTGCGCCAGCGCGAGCGGGCTGCCTCTTGTGCCTATCTTCAACGTCGTCATGCCGGTTTCCCTCTTCAAGAAAAGAGTAATATTCCCCTTTCATTGATGTAGAGATACAAAAAATTTTTACCTTTGATAATATCTTTTCACGACTATGGATAATTTTAACGAGAAAATTACATTACGTCCAGATGCTGCCGATTTTTTCCGATATCGATTGACGTAAAATTGAAAACGGCAGTATTCCTGACAACGGAGAGTTTACAAAACATTTGTTTAAGGAGATTGCGCCAAGGCTATTTTTCGCCCCTACGAAGTGCGCCAAAACGAGGCCGTCGTTCTCGGGCGCTTCGGCAAGTTCAACGCCGTCAAAGACGCCCCGGCCTGAAAGCGCTCCTGCCCGGCCAGTTCCTCAAAGTCGCGGCGCGCATCGACCTCAAGATCACCGACGTGATCATCGACCAGCCGGTCGTGCCGGAAGACGTGCAAAAGCAATACAACAGCGCCAAGACCAGCGAGGAGATGGCGGAAAAGCTCCTCATCAGGATGATGGAGCTCGACACGCTGCGTGACATCGCCAAGAACGGCAACCTCATCGTCACGACGCTCGGGGGCAAGGATCCGGTCACCGGCATGCAGGCCGCCGTCCGCGCCGCCAACGCGACGAAGAAACCGCCGCAACAGCCGCAGCCGTAAGCTTTGAAAAAAAACGCGGCCCGTCGCAACGCGCCAGTTGCGACGGGCCGTTT
>JAGXAX010000337.1 GCA_018971405.1 Alphaproteobacteria bacterium
CTACCGCCGCGGACGGCCCTTTCCCGACGTGGCGGGCAAGACCGTCATCATCGTCGACGACGGGCTGGCGACGGGCGCAACCATGCGCGCGGCGGTGGAGTTCATGCGGCGGCGGGAGGCAAAACGCATCATCGTCGCCGCGCCAGTCGGCGCGGAAGAGACCTGCGGCGAACTGGCGGCGGTCGCTGATGAAGTCGTCTGCCCTTCCACGCCGCATCCTTTCTGGGGCGTCGGGCAATGGTATGAAGATTTCTCCCAGACCAGCGACCGTGAAGTGCAGGACATCCTCGGACTCTATGTCTGACATTGACCGCCGTCAGATACAAAACCGGCAGGCCGTGTTCTCCTGTTCGCATCATCAACCCGTAACATTGAGGAGAAACACATGGCTATCCGCGACCTGATCAACTGGGAACGTCCTTTCGGCGTTCCCGTGCGCCGCAGCGGCGACTTCCTGCCGTCCTTTTCCGAGCTTCAGGAAGACATGAACCGCCTGCTGGGCAAGTTTTACAGAGGCTCGGAAGTGTACCTGACCAACTGGGACAGCATCACGTCCGCGCCGGCGATCAACATCGCCGAGGACGAAAACTCGTTCCGCATCGAAGCCGAACTCCCCGGCCTGACGCCGGAGGCGGTCGACGTTTCAGTGACGAACGGTTTCCTGACCATCAAAGGCGAGCGCAAGGGGGAAAAGGAGGCGAAGGATCTGGACTATATCCGCAAGGAATACACCGCCGCCGCCTTCTACCGCCAGATCGCCCTGCCCGAGGCGGCCGACCCCGACAGGGCCGAGGCCTCCTTCAAGAACGGCATCCTGACCGTGACCCTGCCGAAGAGGGCCGAGGCCGTCCAGCATCCCCGCAAATTGCAAATCAAGAAAGCAGCCTGATTTGCAACGGAAAGGCCGGCGCGGCCTTTAAAAGCCGGCCGGCCTTTCGCCGAGGGAGGACGCCATGCAGTGGACGGGAAGGATAGCCGGGGAAAACCTGAAAGACATCGACAAGCCGCACCTCTCCGCGCGCCATCACAAGGTGCCGCGCGTCTGGATGGTCGTGATGGACGACCGCGTGGTCAAGATTTTCAGGAAAAGCGGGCCGCGCCTCGAATGTCTGGGGCTGGCCACTCCGTCGGCGGCCGACGCCCTGCTGACCAACAGGTCCGTCGGGCGCGTCGTCAGCAGCTCGACAAGCGCCATCCATCATAAATACGAACCCCACGCCGCCGAACGGTATCGGCACAACATCTCCTTCACCCACGCGCTGGCGCAGTGGCTGGGCGCGGCGCTCGAGCTGAACGCCTTCGACCATCTGGTCATCGCCGCCGCGCCGCGCACGCTCGGCAACCTGCGCAAGGCGCTGGGCGGCAAGGTGCGGGCGGCCATCCTCTCCGAAATCAGCAAGGACCTGACCCGGCACCCCGAGGAGGATTTGAAGAAAGAGTTCTTTTGAGGCCGCGCCGTCCGGAAATAAAAAATTCCCTGTATCCACTCTTGCCAAAAAAGGATAATAATAGGCAAGACATGACATGGAATTGATTATTTCCGGAGAAGAACGATGACCGTGACCGTCCATCAAGGCGATATCCCCGCAAATTTAGGCTTCGGCGCCGCCGTCGCCATCGACACGGAAACCATGGGGCTGAAACCCGGGCGCGACAGGCTCTGCCTCGTCCAGCTCTCGGCGGGCGACGGCGACGCGCATATCGTGCAATTGAGGGCGGGGCAGTACGCCGCGCCCAACCTCAAAAAACTTTTGACGGACGAGAACGTCACCAAGATATTCCACTTCGCCCGCTTCGACATTGCCGCGCTGTGGACGTATCTGGGCGTGC
>JAGXAX010000036.1 GCA_018971405.1 Alphaproteobacteria bacterium
CAGCGCATCGCCGAAATCCGCACCTCCGTTTCCGAAGGGGCGAAGGAAATCGACATCGTCATCACCCGCGGCCATGTGCTGACCGGCAACTGGCGCGCCTTGTACGACGAAGTCAAGGCCTTCCGCGAAGCCTGCGGCGACGCGCATCTGAAATCCATTCTCGCCACCGGCGAGCTTGCCACCATGCGCAACGTCGCCAAGGCCAGCATGGTCGCGATGATGGCAGGGTCCGACTTCATCAAAACCTCGACCGGCAAGGAAAGCGTCAACGCCAACCTCGACGTCTCCATGGTCATGGTACGGATGATCCGCGAATATCTCGGCCAGACAGGATTCAAAATCGGCTACAAGCCCGCAGGCGGCATTTCGACCGCCAAAGACGTCATGAGCTATCAGTTCCTGATGAAAGAAGAGCTCGGCAACGACTGGCTGCAGCCCGACCTCTTCCGCGTCGGCGCGTCCTCGCTGCTCGCCGACATCGAGCGCCAGCTCGAGCATTTCGTCACCGGTCGCTATTCGGCGAACAACCGTCATCCGGTGGGGTAAAAATAAAAAAAACGCCGCGCCGGATTCATTCCGGCGTCGACATGGATGCCGGAACAAGTCCGGCATGGCGAGAGGAAAGATACAAGTATGAAACTAAAAGATTTTATAAAAGAAACACTCATAGAAATCGCCGAAGGCATAGATGAAGCTAGATATCCTGTCGGTGATCGAGTGGCCATTGCCCCCAGTCGATTAAACGGCGATTCTTTGTCTGAAAAAAATTATATTGAATTCGATATAGCTGTCACAGCAAACGAAATTATCCATACCGAAAAAGGCGGAAAGGGAAGCGTAGGTGTCAAAATTGAAGTGTTGGGCAATAAGGTCAAAGGAGAACTAGGAGGTTCTGCCACTGGAGAGACGCAACTGCAAAATGAAAAAGTAAGCCGCGTCCAGTTTAAAGTCCCTGTATATTTTGGTGCCACCTACGACCACAAAAGAAAGGCGAAACAACAATGACCGCACAAACTAAAGTCGCAGAAATTTTCGAAACCATGGAATACGGCCCCGCGCCGGAGAGCGACGCGACGGCCAAAGACTGGCTCGCGCAGCATAATCATAAATTCGGCCATTTCATCAACGGCAAATGGGTTGTGTCTGCAAAAGGCAAATGGTTCGCCACCAAGAACCCCGCCACCGGCGAAACGCTGGCGAAAATCCTTACCGGCACGAAGGCCGACGTCACCGCCGCCGTCAAGGCCGCCCGCGCCGCGCAGAAGAAATGGCAGGCGCTCGACGGTTTCGAACGCGCCAAATATCTCTATGCCCTCGCCCGTCTGATCCAGAAGAATTCCCGCCTGCTCGCCGTGGTCGAGAGCATGGACAACGGCAAGCCGATCCGCGAAACGCGCGATCTCGACGTCAACCTCGCCGCCCGCCACTTTTACCACCATGCGGGCTGGGCGCAGTTGCTGGACAAGGAATTCCAAGGCTATGAGGCCCACGGCGTCGTCGGGCAGGTCATTCCGTGGAACTTCCCGTTCCTGATGATGGCGTGGAAGATCGCGCCCGCGCTCGCCGCCGGCAACACGGTCGTCCTCAAACCCGCGGAATTCACGCCGCTCTCCGCCATTCTCTTCGCCGAACTCTGCCAGGAAGCAGGCCTGCCGCACGGCGTTGTTAACATTGTCCAAGGCGACGGCTCCACGGGCGCGGAAATCGTCAAACATCCCGACATCGACAAAATCGCCTTCACCGGCTCGACCGAAGTCGGTCGCATCATCCGCACCGCCATGGCGGGCTCGGGCAAAGCCCTGACGCTCGAACTCGGCGGCAAATCCCCGACCATCGTGTTCGAGAACGCCGATCTAGACAGCGCCGTCGAAGGCGTGGTGGACGGCATCTGGCTCAATCAGGGCGAAGTCTGCTGCGCGGGTTCGCGCCTGCTGCTGCAGGAAGGCATCGCCGACAAGATGATCGCCAAGCTCAAAACCCGCATGAAAAACATGCGCGTCGGCAAGCCGCTCGACAAGGCCATCGACATGGGCGCAATCGTCAGCGAAGAACAATGGCAGAAGATCGACGGCCTCGTGAAGCTCGGCATCAAGGAAGGCGCGACGCTCGTCCAGCCGGGCAAGGATTCCTGCCCGGCGGACGGCTGCTTCTATCCGCCGACCATGCTGACCAACGTCCAGCCCGCCGCGACCGTGGCGCAGGAGGAAATCTTCGGCCCCGTGGTGTCGGTGCTCACCTTCCGCACGCCGGAAGAAGCGGTGCTGCTCGCCAACAACACGCGCTACGGCCTCGCCGCCAGCATCTGGAGCGAGAACGTCAACCTCGCGCTCGACATCGCGCCGAAGCTGAAAGCCGGCGTGGTATGGATCAACTCCACCAATATGTTCGATGCCGCCTGCGGCTTCGGCGGTTATCGTGAATCCGGCTTCGGCCGCGAAGGCGGCCGCGAAGGCATGTACGCCTACCTGAAACCCAGATTCGTAAAGTCGCTGCCCGCTTATAAAACGGCAAAAACGAAACAAAGCGCTGCAAAACATGTTCCCGCCGTAGAAGGGCTGGCAAACATCGACCGCACCGCCAAACTCTACATCGGCGGCAAGCAAGCGCGCCCCGATGGCGCCTACAGCCTCTCGGTCACGGGCAAAAACGGCAAGCTGATCGGCCAGGTCGGCGAAGGCAACCGCAAGGACATCCGCAACGCCGTCGAAGCCGCAAAGAAGGCCGAAGGCTGGAGCAAGTCCGCGCATCACCTGCGCGCACAGATCCTCTATTACATCGCGGAAAATATCTCCGCCCGCCGCGACGAGTTCAAAAAACGGCTTGTCGAAATGACCGGCGCGACACCCGCCGCTGCAATCAAGGAAGTGGATGAATCTATCCGCCGCCTCTTCACCTACGCCGCCTTCGCCGACAAATACGATGGCGACGTGCATACGCCGCCCGCGCGTCTTGTCGCCGTGGCGATGAAGGAGAGCGTCGGCATCCTCGGCCTCGTCTGTCCGGACGAGGCACCGCTGCTCGGCTTCGTTTCGCTCTTCGCCCCTGCAATGGCGATGGGCAACCGCTCGATCATCATTCCGTCGGAAAAACACCCGCTCTCGGCGACCGACTTTTATCAGGTGTTCGATACCTCGGACGTGCCCGCGGGCGTGGTCAACATCGTGACGGGCGACCGCGCGAGCCTGACCAAAACCCTCGCCGAACACGACGAAGTGGACGGCATCTGGTATTTCGGCTCGGACATTTCGGGCAGCGCGCTGGTGGAAAAATCCTCCGTCGGCAACCTCAAGCGCACGTGGGTCAACAACGGCCGCATGCGCGACTGGCTCGACCGCGACCAATCAGAAGGCGAAGAATTCCTCCGCCACGCGACGGAGATCAAGAACATCTGGGTGCCGTACGGGGAATAAAGGCGAAAAGCCTATTCCACCATCCAGACTTTCTTGTTTTCGGAGAGTTTCTCGTTATGCGCGCGGACAAATTCGAGGAATTTGTCCTCCGGCAGCGGCTTGGAATATTTGAAGCCCTGCACTTCGTCGCAGCCTTCTTCCCGCAGCAGATCCTCGTGGTCCTTCATCTCGACGCCCTCGGCGATGATCTTGAGGTTCAGGCTGTGGCCGAGGTTGATGATGGCGCGGATGATCATGCGGTCGTTGGCGTTCATCAGCGAGGCGCGCACGAAGGACTGGTCGATCTTGAGCCGGTCGATCGGGAACTGGCGCAGATAGCTTAAACTGGAATACCCCGTGCCGAAGTCGTCCACCGCCAGTTGCACGCCCTGCTGGTGAAGTTCGTCCATGATGTCGATAGCGGACTGCGTGTCCTCGATGAAGATGCTTTCCGTCAGTTCAAGCTCCAGCAGTTCCGGCGGCAGCTGCGTTTCGGCGAGGACGTCCTCCACAAGATGCACGATGTCGGCGCGGTGGAACTGGATGCCGGAAATGTTGACCGCCATGCGCAGCGGCGACACGCCGGCCTCCAGCCACGCCTTCATCCGCGCGCAGGCATGGCGCATGACCCATTCCCCGATCGGCACAATCAGGCCGGACTGCTCCGCGACCGGCACGAACTCGGCCGGGGAGATGAATTTCCCGCCCTCCTTGCTGTTATCCGGCCTGAACCAGCGGAGCAGTGCCTCGGCGCCGACGATCTCGCCCGTCCTGATGTCGAACTGCGGGTGGTAATGAAGCTGCAGCTGCTTTTCGTCGAGCGCCTTGCGCAGGTCGCGCAACATTTGCGAGCGCTGCTGGACGATTTCGTTGAAATCCTGCGAATAGTGGCGCACGGTGGCGCGCCCCTCCGACTTCGCGCGGTTGAGCGCGATGTCGGCGTTTTTCAGGATGTCGCCCGCCGTTTCGCCGTCGCGCGGGTAGCAGGAGACGCCGACCGAAGCGCGCATCAGGAAGCTTTCCTGCATGATCTCCACGGGCTCCTGTATGGAAGCCGAGACTTTTTCGGCAAGCGCGGAACTGTCGTCCTCCGGCCCCAGCGGCACCATCACGGCGAACTCGTCGGCGCTGAGGCGCGCGACGACGGCGTCCTCCGGCAGGCTCTTCGCCAGCCGCCCGCCGATGATGTCGAGCAGCTTGTCCCCGACCTCGTGCCCCATGGAGTCGTTGATGTCCTTGAAATGGTCGAGATCCACCGACAAAACGGCCAGAACGCCGTCGCGCCCGTATATTTTCTGCTCGATGCTTTTATCGAGATGTTCGAGGAAATACGTCCGATTCGGCAGGCCGGTCAGGCTGTCGAAGTAGGCCAGACGGTGGATCTTGTCCTCGGCCTGACGGTGCATTTTCCTGAGCAGGCTGTCGTTCCTCTTCAGCAGGGGCGCGAGCAGCAACTGGTTCGTCGCGATCATCAGGACGCCCGTGATCAGCACGGACATCAGGCAAATGACCGCAAGCGCCCGCCACGCGTACCGCGCGGCGTTGCGCGACACGCCCGACGAGTCGAGCCTGACCGCAATATTGTAAGGCTGCCCGATTTCGCCCGGCGTGAAGATCACGTCATAATAGAGTCCGTCGCGCGCATGGAAGGATCTGGCATAGTCCATGTCCAGCACAGGGCGCAAGCCTGGCATTTCGCCGTATTTTGCCGTCAACCCGTCGTCCGTCATGCCGTAAACGGCGACCCCCCTGATCACCGTATGACGCAGCAGCTTGAACATGTCCTTTTCAATGGCGGCGGGTTTTTCCTCGTCCAGAGTGCTGACCGTCGGCACAAGCGCCGCGCGCGCGACCGCGCGCAAGCCCGCCAATTGCTCTGCTTCGTATGAATGCAGCATGTTGAAAGCGGCAATCCCCTGTATCAGGAACACGATGCCGAACACCATCAGGACGACACGCCAGCCCGCCCAGCCCGCCCATATATACGCGAGCGTATCCTTCCCGCTCGCTAGGTCATTCAGCGCCTCCGTATTCTGCTGGCCAGTCCTGCCCAAAAAAGCCCGCCTTCCCCTGCACTTAACATGCATCCCGATCTACAGTTTGCATTTTAAATGAATTGGTTTAAAAATATGTGAAAGGAAAAATTTATTTATAACTGTTTGATTTATATGTATATTATTGAACATACGGCTTTTTTTGACTAAAATCAAAAATCGCAAGCCCTCCCGCGGGGAGTGATTCTCCTCACGCGACGCCAGGGGATTTGGAAACGGGCGGCATAAGGAATATAATAGGGAATATCGTTTGATTCTAGCGCAAGAAAAAGAAGAGGTGCATTAAGTGGACGTAAAACCCTCCATCGTCTTCGTTGACGACCAGAACAACATCCTGCAAGGCTTCCGCCGCCAGCTGCGCAATCTTGAAAGCGAATGGAACATCCACTATTCCATCGGCGGGAAGGAAACGCTGCGCCTCATGGAAAGCACGCCCATAGACGTCATCGTCTCAGACACGAACATGCCGGGCATGCGCGGCACGGAACTGCTGAAGGAAGTGCAGAACCTTTATCCGCAGACCACGCGCCTCGTCCTTTCCGGCGGCGGCTCGCGCAGCGACGATATCTCCATCCTCCTGCGCACCAGCCACCAGTTTTTCTCGAAGCCCTTCGACATCGACAAGCTGAAAAAGACGGTCGACCGCCTGCTGATGCTGCGGGAAAGGGTCGGCGACAAAAAGCTCGTCACACTCGTCTCCTCCATTTCAAAGCTGCCTTGCTCGCCGCACATCTACGCGGCCTTCAAAAAAGAGCGCGAAGGCTCGAGCGCCGACCTCGACAAAATGGGCGCCTATATCGCGCAAGACCCCGGCCTGACCGCCAAGATGCTGCAAAGCCTGAACTCGACCTATTTCGGCGTCAACAAGGCGGGCATCCATCCCTTCAAGGCCGCGCAGAGCATGGGCCCCGGCACGATCAACTACCTTTTCGACGAAGACGCCCATTTCCACACGATTGAGCAAAACCATCCGAACTACGCCTTCCTCGCGAAAGTGTACAAGCAGAGCCTGCATGCGGCCTGCCTGCTTGAAGCGCTGGCTGCGGCCGAAAACCTGCCGGAAAGCCTGAAGAACATCGCCTACACCACGGGCATGCTCGGCAACGCGGGCACGATCATCCTTGCCTGCGGTCTGCCTGAAGCCTATGCAAAACTGACGCCGGACTTCAAATCTCCCGCGCAGCAGGAACAAGTGGAAAAGAAGGCCCTCGGCGCGACGCACGCGGCCGTCGGCGCCTATTTCCTCGGCCTGTGGGGCTTCCCCGAAGCCACCTGCACGGCGGTCGGCTATTGCCAGATGCCGGACAAGGCGATGTCGGGAGGGGCGGCGCAAAAGGCGCCTGACCTGACGGCGTTGCTGCACGTCACACAGGCGCTGGTGCAGGCGGACGACATTGAAACGCAAAAATCGTTCCTGAACATGCCCCATCTCGAAAGTCTCGGCCTCGGCGACAAAGTGCAGAAATGGCACGACCTTGACAGAAATGAGATCAGGATCCTGCCCGCATTGCAGAACTGGACGTTCTAAAGGCGACTCTTCAAATCGTGTTTGCGGCCGACTTCCAGTCCGCAAGACGTCCGGATACGCCCGCAGCGTCGAGGAAATCCGCATGAAGGCAATCCGTTTCCGCCGCGGCGGGATCCGTTTTCATCAGCGAGAACGCGCGAGCGGCATGGACGATCGCCAGGACATCCCTGTCTCCGTTGCCGTCCGCCTTCTCCGGCGCCGCGTGCCAGCGCACCGCGTATTGTATGTCCTGCGGCAACCCCCACAGCACCGACAGAAACGCGCCCGCATCGACGTATGAATCTTCCGGGCGCGCGGCGTCCAGAAGATCGCCGCAATCGACCGTTCCCGACGACGCCCGCCGGTATTCGTAGAGCACGACGGCGCCGATGGCATGCAAAAGCCCGGCCACCCAAACCTTGTCGCAGGTTTTTTGCGGCAGGTTTTCCGTCTTGGCGATCAGACGGGAGATGCGCGCCGTCATCAGGCTCATGTTCCACAGGCCTGAAATGAAGGGATTATTCTCCAGCGTCTTGTCGGGCGGCACGGAGATATGCCCGCCCAGAAATAGTTCCTTCATCCGCTCCAGCCCCAGCGACTCCCAGACATACGTCACACTGCTGATGTCGCCGCCCGACCCGAAATAGGAGGAGTTCAGCATCTGGAATATTTTGGCGACAAGGCTGATGTCGCGCAGCAAAAGCAGCTCGACCGCCTGCGCGGAAGGACGGTCGGCGCGCAGCGCGGCGGAGATGTCCGCATAGAGAGACGGCAGCGAAGGCAGCGACGCAAGACCCGTGATGAATTTTTTCAGGTTCGCGTCGCGCAGACGGTCGCGCGCGGCCAGAATGGACTTGATGGCCGCGATGATCTCGGCCGTGTCCATCGGCTTGGCCAGATACTGATGGCTGACTTCCAGCAGCGGCGCGATGTCCTTGTCCTCGCACTGGCCGGACAGCACGAGGCGGACCGTATGGCCATGCCTCGCACGCGCCTGCGTCAGGAGCGCGACGCCGTCCATCGCCGGCATGCGGATATCCGACACGACGACATCAACAGGCATTTCATCCATGATTTTCAGGGCTTCCGCGCCGCCGGCGGCAAAACTCAAATCCCAGTCGCCGCGCACGGCGCGCAGGTTGCGCCGCAACCCCTGCAAAATGTTTTCGTTATCGTCCACAAAAAGAACAACCGGTTTCATCGCAAAGATCCTATTATGCCGTGGCTTTCCTGTTTTTGGGCAGAGGCTTCACGTTTTCGACCTCCATCGGCAGATCGATGATGAACGTCGTCCCTTTGCCGGGTTCGGACTCGACCGTCAGAGCGCCGCCGTGCTTCTTGACGACGATGTCGTAAGAAATGGACAGCCCCTGCCCCGTGCCCTTGCCCACCTCCTTGGTCGTGAAAAAGGGATTGAAGATCTTGCTCATGTTTTCCTTCGGGATGCCGCAGCCCGTGTCCGCGACGCGGATCGTCACCCTTTTCTTCGTCGCCGCGGTCGAAATCGTGATCGCGTTGTTGTCCGGATCGGGCGCGTCGCCTGTCTTTTCCTCGATGGCGTGCGTCGCGTTGACGATCAGATTCAAAATCACCTGCGTCAGCTTGCCGGGGATGCAGGGGACCGGCGGCAGGCTGTCGTCAAACTCCATCTTTATCTGCGTGAAGGGCTTCCACTGGTTGCGCGACACGATGACCGTGTTCTTCAGGGCCTCGTTGAGGTCGATGTAGACGATGTCCTCGGTCGCGGGATAGCTGAAACCGCGGATGGCGCCGACGATTTCGATGATCCGTCCGACGCCCTCCAGGGACTGCTCGAGCGCCTGCGGCGTTTCGCCGCTGAAAAACGCGATGTCCTGCTTTTCCGCGGATTTATCGACGCTCTCCCGCGCCGCGTCCGGCAATCCGGCCTTGAGGCTCTCGATATCCCTGTAAAACCCGTCGTAAGCCTGAAACGCGTCGTTCAGGAACTTGATGTTGTCGCGCACGTATTGCGTCGGCGTATTGATCTCGTGCGCGATGCCGCTGGAAAGGCTGCCGAGCGCCTCCATCTTCTGCGCCTGCACCAGCTGCCGCTCGAGGTTCTTGCGGTAGGCGATGTCGCGGATGACGTTGACGAAGACCGGATGACCGTCCTCGCGCAGCACGCTCGTCACCGCCAGTTCCACGGGAAATTCTCCGCCGTCGGATTTCACGCCGGTGATCTCCTGCGGCCCCGCATCGACGAGGTTGTTGACGCCGCCGCCGATGAAATCCTGTATGTCCTGCATGTATTTCACGGCCGTCGCGTGCTGCAGACAGTCGCCGATCTTCTTGTGGCGGATCGTCTGCCTGTCGTAGCCGAAGATGCTGCAGGCGCTTTTGTTGAACGCGACGATCTCGCCGTCCGCGTCGACCGTGAGCAGCCCGTCGGCCACGCTGTTGAAGATGGCGTCCAGTTGCCGCGCCGCCGCCGTGCTTTGCTGTTCGGCCTCCTCGGCGCGGCGGA
>JAGXAX010000037.1 GCA_018971405.1 Alphaproteobacteria bacterium
GCCCCAGCCCTGCCTCTTCATCGCCGGCGCTGCGGCCTTGATGGTGTGGAAGGCGGAAGAGAGGTTGATGGCGATGATGTCGTCCCACTTTTCGTCTGAAAATTCGTCGATCGGCTGCACGTTCTGGATGCCGGCGTTATTGACGAGGATATCCACCCCGCCGAACGTCTTTTCGGCCGCCGCCATCATGCCGCGGATCTCTTCGGGTTTTTTCATGTCAGCGCCGGAATAGATCACCTCCACGCCGTGGCTCTCTTTTATTTCCGCCTGAAGCCGCCGGATCTCCGCCGCGTCGCGGAAGCCGTTCATCACGAGATTACAGCCCTCCGCCCCGAAAGCCTCCAGAATGCCAAGCCCGATACCGCTGGTGGAGCCTGTGACAAGGGCTGTTTTTCCTTTGAGATTTTTTTCCATAGATAAAGACTTACACTAGCAAATGGGAGGTTTTCATTTTATGCCGCCGTTATATGAATAGTCAACGCAATTCTATATCGTGGGCGAGGTCATTTACAGACTTTTTATTGCAAATAAAATAATATTTTTATAATTTTATATCTTGTTTCATCATATTTATGTCTTCCACAAGAAAAATCCCGAAAGCCACAAGGCCAAAAATTACAAGTCTTTAGATGAAAAAGGGTATAGTCTGGCAGAAGGGGTGTTTTAGTCAGGTTCCGGCTTGCCGGGGAAGGCCATGAAAAAAGATTCACTATATAACGACGCGCTCGCCTATCACCGGGCTCCGAACGGCCCGGGCAAGATCTCGATCACGCCGACGAAGGCCGTCATGACCCAGCGCGACCTCGCGCTCGCCTATTCGCCCGGCGTCGCCGCCCCCTGCGAGGAGATCGTCGCCAACCCGGCCGCCGTCAGCGAATACACCGCCCGCGGCAACCTCGTCGCCGTCATCACCAACGGCACCGCCGTCCTCGGCCTCGGCAACATCGGCCCGCTCGCCGCCAAGCCGGTGATGGAGGGCAAGTCCGTCCTGTTCAAGAAATTCTCCGGCATCGACGCCATCGACGTCGAAATCGCCGAAACCGACGTCGACAGGCTGGTGGACATCATCGCGTCGCTGGAACCGAGCTTCGGCGCCATCAACCTTGAAGACATCAAATCGCCCGAATGCTTCGAGGTCGAGCGCCGCCTGAAAGAACGGATGAAAATTCCCGTCTTCCACGACGACCAGCACGGCACCGCCATCATCGTCGCCACCGCCTTCCGCAACTGGATCACCTATTCCGGCCGCAACATCAAGGAGGTGAAGATAGTCACCGCCGGCGCGGGCGCGGCGGCGATGGCCTGCGTCACGCTGCTCGCAGAGATGGGCGTGCCGAAGAAAAACATTCTTCTGACAGACCTTCATGGCGTCGTCCACAAGGGCCGCAACGAGGAGATGGACGAAGTCAAAAAGCCCTTCGCGCAGGAAACCAAGCTGCGCACGCTCAAAGAGGCGATCAAGGGCGCGGACGTCTTCCTCGGCCTTTCCGCGCCGGGCGTGCTGAACCAGGCCATGCTGAAATCCATGGGCAAGGCGCCGCTGATCATGGCGCTCGCCAATCCGACGCCAGAAATCATGCCGGAGGAAGCGCGCGAAGCCCGTCCCGATGCCATCATCTGCACAGGCCGCTCGGATTATCCCAATCAGGTCAACAACGCGCTCTGCTTCCCGTTCATTTTCCGGGGCGCGCTCGACGTCGGCGCGACAGCGATCAACGAAAAGATGAAAGTCGCCTGCGTCGAGGCGCTCTCGAAGCTCACCATGGCCGAGGCGACGGCCGAAGTCGCCGCCGTCTACGGCGACGTGCCGCTGCAATTCGGGCCGGAATACCTAATCCCGAAACCGTTCGACCCGCGCCTGATCCTCGAGCTGCCGCCCGCCGTCGCCCGCGCGGCGATGGAAAGCGGCGTCGCCACGCGGCCGATCGAGGACTTCGCCGCCTACCGCGCGCGGCTGGAGAAATACGTCTACAAGTCCGGCCAGCTGATGCGCCCGATGTATGCGCGCGCCGCCGCCAACCCCAAGCGCGTCGCCTTCGCCGAGGGCGAGGAAATGCGCGTGCTTCACGCCGCGCAGACGCTGATCGAGGACCGGATCGCGCGGCCCGTCCTCGTCGGGCGCGCGGAAGTCATCCTCGCGCGCATCGCCAAGCTCGGCCTGCACATGAAAAAGGGACGCGATTTCGACATCGTCAACCCCGAAGACGACCCGCGTTTCAACGACTACTGGCAGACCTACCACAAGATCATGGAACGCAAGGGCATAACGCCCGCCACCGCGCGCCAGCTGGTGCGCACGCGCAACACCCTCATCGCCGCGCTGCTGGTGCGCAAAGACGACGCCGACGCGATGATCTGCGGCACCATCGGCCGCTACGACCGCCATTACCAGCATATCATCGACGTCATCGGCACGGCGGAGGGCGTGCGCGCCTGCGCCTCCCTGAGCATCATGATCCTGCCGAAAGGCACGTTTTTCCTCTGCGACGCCTTCGTCAACCACAACCCTTCCGCCGAAGACCTCTGCGACATGGCGCTGCTGGCCGCGGAGGAGATGAAGAGATTCGGCATGGAGCCGCGCATCGCGCTGCTGTCGCGCTCCGACTTCGGCAGCATCGACTGTCCCGATGCCGTCAAGATGCGCGAGGCGACGCAGATGATCAAGGACCGCGCGCCGGAACTTGAAGTCGAAGGCGAAATGACCGGCTCCGCCGCGCTTTCCGAAGAAATCCGCGAAAGGCTCTTTCCCAACTCCGAACTCAAGGGACAGGCGAACCTGCTGGTGATGCCCAACATCGATGCCGCCAACATCGCCTTCCATCTCCTGAAGATCCTCGGCGACGGCATCGTCGTCGGCCCGCTTTTGCTCGGCGCGGCGAAGCCCGCGCACGTCATGATCCCCTCCGTCACCTCCCGCGGCATCGCCAACGCCGCCGCCTACGCTTGCGCGGGCGCCGCGGAACCGACGCCGGCGCCGCTCGCCGTGCTGGGAAAAAAGAGAAGAAAATCAGACCGCCCTGACAAAAAGCGCGCCAAAAAACGCACCTGACCGGAACCGGATAATGACCGAAGAAGACGGCAAAATCGACGACATCAGGGGAAACGGCGGCGACGACGGAAAAACCGGCAGCGACAATGCTTCCGCTGCACAGTAGATCGGCCTCTCCGCCGATTTCATCCGCGAAATCGCGGGCCTCATAGACGAGGACTACACCGACCGCGTGCAGGAGCTCAGCCGCGACATGCCCGCGCCCGACGCCGCGGAACTGATCGTCAAGCTCGCCACCGCGGGATTGTCAGGCACTCTCATCCCGCTCGCGCTGCACAAGACGGGCTTCGGCCCGCCAACTCGGCGACGGTCTTCCTCACCGCCGTCACGGGCATGGCAGGCTTCGTCGCCTTCCTCGGCCTCGCGGCTTGGCTGAAGTTCAGCCGGCTTCCGCGACCTTTTCCGCTTTCTTGCGGGCATTGGGGTCGAGGATCGCCTTGCGCAGGCGGAGAGACTGCGGCGTGACTTCCACCAGTTCGTCGTCGTTGATATAGGTGATCGCCTGCTCCAGCGTCAGGAGGCGCGGCGGCGTGAGGCGCGTGGACTCGTCCGAGCCGGAGGCGCGGACGTTGGTCAGCTTCTTGCCTTTGAGGATGTTCACCGGAATGTCGTTGTCGCGGTTGTGCTCGCCGATGATCATGCCCTCGTAAACCTTCGTGCCGGGCATGACCATGATCACCCCGCGCTCTTCGAGGTTGTAAAGGTCGTATTCCGTCGCCTCGCCGACGCCCATCGCCAGCATCACGCCGGTGCGGCGGCCGTCGATCGCGCCTTTGAACGGCGCATAGCCGTGGAAGAGGCGGTTGATGATCCCCGTGCCGCGCGTGTCGGTGAGGAACTCGCCGTGGTAGCCGATCAGGCCGCGCGTCGGGGCGACGAAGGTCATCTTTACTTTTCCCGCGCCCGAGGGCAGCATCGAGGTCATTTCGCCCTTCCGGAGGGCCATCTTCTGCACCACCTGGCCGGAATAGGCCTGATCGACGTCGACCACCACCTCTTCCATCGGCTCAAGGCGCTCGCCGGTTTTTCCGTCCGTCTTGTAAAGCACGCGCGGGCGGCCGATCAAAAGTTCGAAGCCTTCGCGGCGCATGGTCTCGATGAGGACGGACATTTGCAGCTCGCCGCGTCCGAACACTTCAAAAACGTCGGCCGTCAGGCCGTCTTTCACCTTCATGGCGACGTTGCTCTCCGCCTCGCGGAAGAGGCGCTCGCGGATCATGCGCGAGGTGACTTTCGTTCCCTCCTTACCGGCGAAGGGGCCGTTGTTGACCGCGAAGGACATGGAGATCGTCGGCGGGTCGATCGGCTGTGCGGGCAGGGCTTCCGTCACCGCGGGGTCGCAGATGGTGTTGGAAACCGTCGCCTCCGTCATGCCCGCGACGGAGACGATGTCGCCCGCCGAAGCTTCCTCCAGCGGCACGCGCTCGATGCCGCGGAAGGCGAGAATCTTGGTGATGCGGAAGTTTTCGACAAGGTTGTTTTCGAGATCCAGCGCCTTGACCGCCTGGTTGGTCTTGACCGTGCCGGACATGATGCGCCCCGTGACAAGGCGGCCGAGATAGGGATTGTTCTCGATCAGCGTCGCCAGCATGGCGAAGGGCTTGTCAGCCTCGGACTTGGGTGACGGCACGTAGGAGCAGATGAGGTCGAACAGCGGCGCCATGTCCTTGCGCTCGCCGTCGAGCGTCGTGGAGGCCCAGCCCTGACGGCCGGACGCGTAAAGCACGGGGAAATCAAGCTGTTCGTCGGTCGCGTCGAGCGCGGCGAAAAGGTCGAACACCTCCTCGTGCACTTCGTCGGGGCGCGCGTCGGGGCGGTCTACCTTATTGATGACCACGATCGGCTTCAGGCCCATTTTCAGCGCCTTGCCGGAGACGAACTTGGTCTGCGGCAGCGGGCCTTCCGCCGCGTCGCAGAGGATCACCACGCCGTCCACCATCGACAAAATCCGCTCCACCTCGCCGCCGAAGTCGGCGTGGCCGGGCGTGTCGACGATGTTGATGCGCGTGTCCTTCCAGACGACCGAGGTCACCTTGGCGAGGATGGTGATGCCGCGCTCGCGCTCCAGATCGTTGCTGTCCATGACGCATTCCGCCACCTGCTGGTTGTCGCGGAACTGGCCGGACTGCTTCAGCAGAACGTCCACCAAAGTCGTCTTGCCATGGTCGACGTGGGCGATAATGGCGATATTTTTCAGCTTCTCGGTCATTCCATCCTCTTTTGCGACGTTATATCTCTTTGAAAAAAATCATTTTTTTCACTTTTACAGCCGCATCGCGAAGATAATACACAATTTCAAAATTATGTATAGCAAAATCTCGCGGACGCCAGTCCAAAACAACACAGCAGGCAAGCCTGCGCGGGCAAAGCTTTTGTTAATCCTTGGCTGTTATTCTCAAGACGAGGGGGCACGCTTGCCAGCCGCTCCTCCGCCTTCACCGACGGACGCAACGACGAGGGAAAACTTTCCGATGCAACGCCGCGCGACATGCCAGACAGAGGACAGCCGCCTGCTCCCGCAGCTTGTGGCACAAGTGTTTCCGCCGCCTGCGGCGCAGGCGTTTCTCCCGCGCGCCAAAAATTTCCGCCGTGGCCCAAAGTTCGCTTTACAAGAAAAAGAATCGGCTTATAAAGTGGAAAGAGACAACCCGAAGACGGAGCGATTCGTCAAGACGGGTACGTTGTTACTGTTTCTGGAGACTGCATGAAATGGATAATTACGATACGCCGGACGAATTGGTGCGACAGCGCCGTCCCGATATTCCTGTAACCTGCTTCCGACCAGGAGCGCTCTCTGCCGCCGCCAGGTGGTTTACGCAGAATTTCCCGGGAAAAACACTCTACGCCGTCAAAGCCAACCCCGCGCCTTATGTGCTTGCGGGGCTTTTTAATGCGGGCGTCACGCATTTTGACGTCGCCTCCATGCCGGAGGTCGAACTGGTGAAGGGGCTGCTGCCGAAGGCGCATCTCTCCTTCATGCACCCCGTCAAGAGCCGTTCGGCCATCGAGCATTCCTATTTTGACCACGGCGTCCGCGATTTCGCCTTCGACAGCCTCGAAGAGCTGGAGAAAATCGTTTCCTGCACGGGCAAAAGCAAGGATTTAACCCTTTTGCTGCGCCTCGCCGTGCCCAACACCGCTTCCGAGCTGCCGCTCTCCGGCAAGTTCGGCGTGCTGCCGGAAAAGGCCGCTGTCCTGCTCAAAGCCGGCCGCAAGGCGGCGAAACGCCTCGGCATCACCTTTCACGTCGGCTCGCAGACCATGGATCCGCAGGCCTACATCACCGCGCTCGCCCTCGTCGGCGAGATTTTGCAGTCCATTCCGCGCACCAAAGTTGATATCGTAGACGTCGGCGGCGGCTTCCCGTCACTCTATCCCGACATGACGCCGCCTGCGCTGGCCGACTACAAGGCCGCGATCGAACAGGGTTTCGACCGCCTGCCGCACGCGGGCCGCTATGAGTTCTGGTGCGAACCGGGCCGTGCGCTCGTCGCCGAGAGCTGCTCGGTCATCGTCAAGGTCGAGCTGCGCAAGAACGACGTCCTCTATATAAATGACGGCACCTACGGCAGCCTGTTCGACGCCGGGCACCTCGGCTTCCGCTACCCCGTGCGCCTGATCCGCCCGACGCCGGGCGGCACGGACGCCGCGCTCAAGCCCTTCCGCTTCTACGGCCCGACTTGCGACAGCATCGACTACATGCCCGGCCCCTTCCTGCTGCCGGAAGACGTGCGCGAGGGAGACTATATCGAGATCGGCCAGCTCGGCGCCTACGGCAATACCATGCGCACCGGCTTCAACGGCTTCGACGCGACGGAAACCGTGAAAGTCGCCGCGCCGCCGCTGGGCTCGATGTACGAGTCCGAGGACGCGAAAGACCTGATCACAGCCTGACACCCCTTTAAAAAAGAAAGAGAGACACACCATGAAAAACCTGAAATCGGTGAAAACCAAGCCGCACCCCAAAAGCAACCGCAAGGCCGACCTGCTCTCCACGCCGGTCGAGCATATCGACATCAAGTCCTTCGACGCCCGCCCGATCATCAAGGGCATGGGCAAGATGTCCTTCACCTCGCGCGACCTCGCCCGCGCCGCGGAGATCTTCAACACCATGCTGCAGGACAAAAAGGCCACCTCCGTCCTCACCCTCGCGGGTTCGACCTCGGCGGGCGGCTGCATGGACCTTTACACCGAAATGGTCAAGAGCAACATGGTGGACGTGATCGTCTCGACCGGCGCCTCGATCGTCGACATGGACTTCTTCGAAGCGCTCGGCTTCAAGCATTGGCAGGCCGACGGCGCGGTGGACGACCGTGATCTGCGCGACCTTTACATCGACCGCATCTACGACACCTATATCGACGAGGAAGACCTGCAGGAAGTGGACGGCACGATCTTCAAGATCGCTGAATCTCTGGAACGCCGCCCCTATTCGTCCCGCGAATTCATCTGGGAGATGGGCAAATGGCTCTCCAAAAACAGCAAAAAGAAAAACTCGCTGGTGCAGGCCGCCTACGAACACGGCGTGCCGATCTTCTGCCCCGCCTTCTCCGACAGCTCCGCCGGTTTCGGCCTCGTGCTGCACCAGAAGAAGAGCCTTGAAAAAGGCCTCAAGAACTACCTCTCCATCGACAGCGTCGCCGACTTCCGCGAACTGACCGACATCAAGATCGCCGCCGGAACGACCGGCCTTCTCATGATCGGCGGCGGCGTGCCGAAGAATTTCGTGCAGGACACCGTCGTCTGCGCGGAAATCCTCGGCCAGAAAGACGTCGAGATGCACAAATACGCGATCCAGGTCACGATCGCCGACGTGCGCGACGGCGCCTGCTCCTCCTCGACGCTGAAAGAAGCGTGCAGCTGGGGCAAGGTGGACGTCGCCATGGAACAGATGGTCTTCGCCGAAGCGGGCTCCGTCATTCCGCTGCTCGCCTCCGACGCCTACCATCGCGGCTACTGGAAGAAGCGCGCCCGCCGCAACTGGGCGAAGCTGTTCAAATAAGCCCCGCAGGCAATTTAAACACGAAGGCGCGAAGAGACGAAGTTAAATTCCTTCTTCGTTCCCTCGTGTCTTCATGTTAAAAAATGGAGCAAAAAAATGCAGTTTCTCGAACCCTCAAAGGCCTTCCTCGGCCTTGAAAAGAAAGACGCCGCGACGGTGAAATCCGCGCAGGCGGTGGTCATTCCCTTCGGCCTCGAAGCCTCCGTCTCCTATGGCGGCGGCACGTCCAAAGGCCCGCAGGCGATGATCGACGCCTCGCATCAGGTGGAATTGTTCGACGACGAGTTCTGGTGCGAGCCGTTCCGCGAGATCGGCATCCTCACCGCGAAGGAACCGAAAATCGGCAAGGACGTGCCCAAGGCGCTCGACCAATTGGAAGCGCTTGCCGAGGAAGTGCTGCAAATGGGCAAGTTTCCCATCACCTTCGGCGGCGAACATTCCATCACCGCCGGCGCCATCCGCCCCTTCGCGCGACGTTACAAGGATTTGCACATCCTGCACTTCGACGCGCACGCCGATTTGCGCGACGGTTATGACGGCGAGCATTACAGCCACGCCGCCGCCCTCCGCCGCGTGCTTGACCACAAAAACGTCACATGGCTGTCGTCCTTCGGCATCCGCAATATCTCGCAGAGCGAAATCCCGTTCCTCGAAAAGAGCGAAAAGCGGGTAAAAATCTACTGGGCGCGCGAAAAGGCCAAGTGGAACATGAAGGAAATCGTCAGCCACTTCAAAGGCAAGAACGTCTACGTCACCTTCGACATCGACGGGCTCGACGCCTCGCTGATGCCCGCGACCGGCACGCCGGAGCCAGGCGGGCTCTTCTGGCAGGAATCGGTGGACATCATCCGCGAAGTGGCGAAAGTCTCGAACTTCGTCGGCGCGGACGTGAACGAGCTGGCGCCGAAGCCCAACCTCCATGCCTGCAACTTCCTCGCCGCCAAACTGGCGTACAAGATTCTCTCTTACGCTTTTCTGGTGAGCAAGACGCGCAAAGCCCGGAAGGCGGCTTAAAACGCCGACAGTTCCGCGCAGCGGAGCAGGCTTTGCCGCAACGCAGGCGATGCGCCCCTGTCCTGCGTTAACCGCGCCCTGGCGATGCCCGCCGCATCCAGCCCCGCAGCATAAACGACGATGTGACCATTGTAACTCGCTCTATACTCTTCCGCGGTCAGCGCCGCGCGGGCTTTGGCATCATAAAGCCGCGCCAGAGCTTCCACCGCCTTCACGCGCCCCATCGCCGCCGCCGCGTGCAATGGCGTCCAGCCGCTGGCGTTTTGCGCATCGATTTTCAGCCCTGCCGTTTTCAAATGCGCTTCGATCTCGTCGTCAAGCGACCATTTCGCGA